>CAZGTJ010000062.1:0-6350 GCA_964528545.1 uncultured Methanosarcinales archaeon | reverse complement strand
CCAATGCTCTGGAAATTCTTTCTGAAGATAAAAAGCTAATCTGTGCATTATACTCCTCTCGCAAATATCATATTTTTCTATAAGTGAAGGTTTCTCTTCGTAAACTTTTTTCAGACACATTTTTACTATAAGTTTTATTTCTTCTAAGGACAAAGAGGTTACTTCAATTTCTCTTGCTTCCATCCTTAATCTCCTCCAAAATCTCCATAGTTCTGTTCAAATTCTCCTCAATCTTTCGCAGCCCATTCAGAGCAGACATAAACTCGGGATAATCTTTTGATACAAACTTCAGCAGGCTACTCTCGAGCAGCCTCAAGATTTTCTTGTAAGCCTCTGCACTCATCCTCGTCATTCCCATTCTTTCCCTCCTTCTCTTTGTCAGCTTTGCAAGGGTTTCATAAATTGGGTTTACTTCCATGTAAATATCAGGATAGCTGTCAAACCTGTGATGTACTGCAAGATCGTAAATCTTCTTCTTGGCTTTTGATTCAATTTCTTCAAGCATCTGATTCTCGACATCAACAAGCTGCAGCACTTCCCTTTTGTGCGTCTCCTGAAGCCTTCTCTCCTTCATCACTCTTTTGTATTCATAGTAGGCAAGCTTTCTTAGCGCAATTGACACGCCAATAGGCACGGATAAAATGACTATTAAAGGAATCCATGAAAACCTGATAAGATTTTCCATGTTGTTGCTAAAGTAATAAATATAGAAAAACACGACCGGCGCGATTAGTGAAATGTTAAACACAGTTTTGTATATTTTCCTCCTCAACGGCCTGTATTTCAGGAATTCTTCTCGGTACTCGTCAAATTTTTTCTTTCTTAGCTTTCTGACATAAAGCCTGTCGCTTGTGATTGTAACAATAATAATTATTGCAATCAAAATCAAAAGCAGCCATGGAAATTGTTTTGGAAGGATTTTTATTATCGAGGGCAGCTCGACTACAGGCGGCTTTGTAAATTTTCTTTCCTCGCAGGCCTTGCACGGCCCCCCGCAGTCAATTCCAGTCTCATTTTGGTTTTGTATTCTGTCAAAACAGTTCGGCAAAAAGCACGGCTTGCACGGGCCGCCGCAGTCTATTCCCTCCTCCTCTCCATTTCTTATATTGTCATCGCAGGTTGGGGTGTATTCGCATGCCTCGATTTCGACAGGCTTTTTTTGCTTTGTAACGCACTTGTTTATGTCCTTGCAGGTTCTTGTCCTTATGTTTTCTATCGAGCAGGTTGTCCAGCTTGTGCACTCCCATTTTTCATCACACCTGTAAAATGGGGCTCTTCCGCCAAGGATAGTTTCAGCGCCCCCCCCGCCTCCCTGCGTCGATCCGGTTCCGGGCTGCGCTCCAGGCTCGCTTCCGGCTTGTCCGGGAGGGCAGGAGCCGCAGTCGGCCTCGCAGTTGCTGCACGCCTCTCCGGAGCCGCACGAGCCGTCGCCGCAAAACGGCCCCCTTACTATAGTGAGCAAAATAATTTCGTGATCGTAAGACAGCCCATCGAATACCGTCAAATTTATTGTATGGTTTCCAATCTGGCTTATTGCAGGAGTAAAATTTACCAGCCCGGTGGCAGCATTTACACTTAATATTGTAGAGTTCGAGCCGAAAATCAGGTCGTCATTGTCAGGGTCGCTTGCGCTGAGCTGCATCGTAAACAGGGAACCCTCAATTGCAAGCTGGTCCCCGGCCGAGTCCAGGACAGGAGGCTGGTTGTCGTCAATTATTGTAAGGACAAACGCCTGGCTCGCATTAAGATTTCCATCGCTGCACGTGATATTTATTGTCTGGTTTCCAACCTGCCCCTGCAAAAACCTTGTTTGATTTACCAGCCCGGTGCTTCTGTTTATCTCGAACCCGGTGAAATTGTCGTAGTAGGAGATCACCTCCCCAAATTCTATGTCCGAGCAGTTTACGTCCAATACGAAAATCCCACTTTGGTTGACTGTGTAATTTGACAGGTTAAAATCGAAATAAGGAGGGACTGCTCCTCCAACTATTCTTGTCTGCGCAACAACGCCCCCTATTAAAGACGGCCTTTTGAAAACTTCCTTTGGAATGATCGATACAGCAACAAGCAGCCCAAGCAGTATGTAAATCAATGCCGATTTTTTCAGCGTTCCTCTTTTTTCAAGTCCTGTAATTATTTTTTGCAATCCTCATCACTCATGTCTATTTTTGAATCGCAGTCATTGTCAAAATTATCGCTGCAGATTTCCCTGGAATAATTTTTGTTCCAAACAAAATTTGTCCCGTTATAGATGCAGTATATTTTCGAATTGAAGCTTCTGATAATTTCACTGCACACATTTAGAGCGGAGCATTTTTGCAGAGTGCTGTTCAGGCAATATTTTGTGTTATTGTAAAGCAAAGATTCAGGCTTTACACAGTTGGAGTTTTCGTCAATGCACTCGCCTGCAGAGTTACAGCACGCTGATTTTTTTGTTTCATTGTCAAAAATATAAAACTCATAGTCATTATTTCCGCAGCAGGCGAACTTCGTGACGTTAAAGACGGAATTGTAAATGCTTACATATCCAATCCCGTAATCCTGCTTTGTCCTGTCTTCCACGCAGTTGAGGCAGATGCCTTTCGAGAGTTCAGGCAATTTGCATTTGCCGTCAATGTCGCAATACTCATCGTCGTTGCCGCACTCACTGTTATCGCAAGAGCTTCTTGGCTCGTATTTGCAGGCTTTCCTTACGCATTTTTCCTGCATGCAGCTTGAAGGGCAGTCGCTTGCATTTGTGCAGCATCCAACAGCCCCAATGCAATCATCGTCCATGCAGTCAAGCAGTCCGTCGCATTCATTATCGATTCCGTCGCTACATCTTGTTTCTGTATGGTTTATTCCCAAAAACAAGTCCAGTTCAGAGCACCTCTCGCACATATCCCCTATCCCGTCTGCGTCAGAATCAAGCTGGTTTGCATTGCTCATGCCAGGGCAATTGTCCTTTAAGTCACAAATCCCGTCTTTGTCATTATCTGTGCAGCATGCACTCTGCCACATGCAGTCTTTTAGCCCGCATGGGTTTAAGATGCACGTTTGTTTGTCATACCCATAGTCTTCGCACCCTTTTGCGCTTGAGCAGGCAAAGCATTCACCAAGCGAGTAGTCCTTGAAAGTCAGCGTCTCAAACCTGCTAAAGAAGCATTTTTCCCTGAACTTTGCGCATTCCTGCCTTGTGCAAAGCGAAAATAATCCATATCCGCATTGCGAGCAGTATTGCCATACGCAGCCATATTCATCCACAAGCCCATTGTCATTATCATCAATCTTATTGCTGCAGAACTCAGGGCTGCACTTGTCCTCTATACCGTCATTGTTTGAGTCCTTGTTATAGTTGTCCGAGCAGCCGCACTCGTTGCATTTTCCATCAGAGCATCCCGCGTTATAGCTTTTTGTATAGTTTACATAATTTCCATTGATACAGTTTGTTTCAGGATTGGCAGGACACTTGCATTCGCATGCAGAAACCAAATTGTATGATTTGATTCCTTCATCAACCCATTTGCAGTTTATGCAGGAATCAGTTCTAAAATACAATCTCCCGCTGTTGCATGTAAACCCTACATCAAGCGTTCCGTTCTCGCACTGCTCTCCACAATTCACAGCCCCATCGCCGCAGCTATTGCAGCTGTCGCAATAAAGCCCGTCATCCTGCCCTGACTGGGTATCTGCCGGGCACGAGCAGCCGCCGCAGGTTTCAGGCACATCATAAACCCTGTTTGCACGGTCGCATCCATCAGAGCGCCTGCATACTTTCTTGCCTTCGCACGCCTCGCCATACTCTACCATGTTATTCCCGCACTCTGACTTGGAGGCTTTCTCGTGAGTTACATTGAACTTATCGACTATAAATTCGATTGTGCTGTAATTTATCGGGGTGCTTAATGCGCCATACGGATTTCTTACGAAAACAAATATTGATGTGCTGTCACTCACAGTTTCGCACTCAGGAACTTTGGTTTTGGCGATAAAAGTGTGCCGGCCTCCTGCAGTATATGATGTTATTCTCCTGCTTATTCCAAAAGACCCATTTGTTTCAGTCACGTATGTTGATGACCCAACAACGATTCCATTTACAATAACATCCAAATCAAACCTTGCGTCCGGAATTGGTATGCCTTTATTATCATAAACAGAAATTTTTACGTTGACAGAGTCGTACTCATTGTAGTTATTCTTGTTTGTCTCCAAATTAACCCCGTAGGGGCATTCTCCTTGCCTGCAGTCAGACTGGCATGTGTTTTTTTCTCCTGACTCGCAAACGCCATTTCCACAGACAAGAGAAACACCGCATGTGCACAAATTAGTGTTGCAGACATCATCTCCTGCGCATCCTGTCCCGTCATCATTGCATTGAGCCCCGCAAACCCCCTTTATGCAGATGTAATCCGCTTCTTCATAAGCGCACCTGCACCTGTCATTGCAATATCCGTAAGTGAGGTTTGACACAAACAGTGTTGATATCGCTTTGTTGTCCCTGCATTGCTCGTACCGGCAATAGGTGCTGTTTGTTGTGCCTGGAAGCTCGCACTCCTCTCTTTGGCCATCATCATTGTATCTTTGCAGGACATTATCGCCGCAGTATGTCTTCGATTCGCATCCGCAGGAATCAGGATTGCATTTTTCGCCAGAGCCGCAGTCAGCATCAGAGCTGCATTGGGCTCCGCATGCTCCCTTTGCGCACTTGTACTCGAAATCTGTCTGCTCGCATCCGCATTCATAGTTGCAGTATCCTTTTCCGCTTCTTGCGCCAAGCTTGCTGCCAAGGCACTCATTTTGCCCTTGAGGGCAATAATTGTTATTTTCTGTATTCGGGCTTTCACATTGCTCCCCTGAATCTATATTATTGTTCCCGCACGAGTTTGTAGCAATGCATCTTCCCCCGATAACCTTGTCTGTCTGCACATTGCAGCATGCCAAAGTTCCATCTTCGCCTTTAATTGAAAACTCATCGGGGTTATCTCCACAGCATGATTGTTTTGAGCTGTCAAAATAATAGCCGGCCTCTTTGCAGTACTTTGAACTGAAATCAAGCGTGTACCATTGAGACTCTTTGCAATAATAAGCTCCGCTTAGAAATCTTGAATTGTCCTGCGATATGTAGAGCCCTTCATCAACCGATGTATCGCTGAATGGGTAAACACAATTTGATCTTTTATCTATGCACCCGTAAAACAAGAGGGTGCTTATATGCTCTTTGCTGTTGACTGCGTACTTTACAGCGTATTTTCCTTCTCCAACATCATCTCCGCAGCATCTTGTTCCAGACCATGACAATTTTCCCGTGCACTCTTCACAATGCTCCTGGTCTAATTCCTGCCATTTGCTTGATGAGCCGTCACAATAAGCGCTTATTTCTTCTCCGCCCTCGAGATCCATCTGGTTGCAGCCGCTTGGATAGCATTTTCCATTTAAAGCGCAGCTGTTTTTCGGGCAGCACAAAATGCCATCGTCATACTCGCATAAGACTCCGTCACATTTGGTTGCGGCTTCATTTTGATCATCGCCGCAGCACAATCCATCGCTTTTCTTGGAGTAATCATTAATGCCGTATTTGCATTCCTCCTTGTTTGTGCATTCAAACCAATGGAATTTTCCCGAAGTGCAGGCTTCAGCGCTTGAGTCTGGATTAATCCATGCATATCTGTTTTCGTCATTCGCGCATATTTCCAGATTTCCATCCCCATTTGTGTCCTTGGCAGTTTCAGGAGCATGGCATTTTCCATTGTCGACACACTCGTCAGGCTTGCAGCATGCATTGTCCCCGTCATCCGGCTTGCAGCTTTTCCCACCGCAGTCCTTGCTCTTAATCCAGCTCGCGCCCTGTACATAGGACGGAATTTTGCTGCAAGGGGGACCCTGCCATAATTGGGTTATAAAATTATTTTCATAAAGATATTTCACATTGCAAGTTTCATAGCAAAGGGAGTCTTTTTCAGAGCCTATGACTTCTTCAGATTCTTTTTCGCTATAATCTATCCTGCTGCACGCTTCAGGGGGGTTCTCAAGCAGATTGCAAAATATGCTTGTCAATATTTTCTCGGAACAGGCGCCTAAATCCGCAATTATAGTTGTTGTGTCATCTGTTTTTATCAAATGGTTCCCGTAGTCAAGAAGATTTGCCTGACCTCCTGCAACTGCAACGCTTATGTATTCTCTTGAAATGTCAGGAAGCCTGAACTGCCCGGAATCAAAATCGTCAATTTTTTTGCTGTCTGACTCCACCTGTCCTTTAAACTTCTGGGCTGCTGTCTTAAAAGTGTCAAGACAACATTCATATCTGTAATAGTAGTCAACATGTATACTTGCGTACTTCGCCGTGGGCCCTGCAATATGGCTTGTCCCATGCC
>CAZGTJ010000061.1:0-6361 GCA_964528545.1 uncultured Methanosarcinales archaeon | reverse complement strand
GCTCTCCTCTCAGGTCTTCTTTTGTTGAGGCGTAAACATTAAGCGACTTATAATCCCCAGACTCAATTATGAATGTGCTTGATTCGCTTAGCCTTAAGTTTGCCCATCCCATGCCGTCAAGAGACAAAATGTAGGCCTTGCTTCCCATTCCCTGGTTTGTGAGCTTAAGCTGATACATTGCTTCCTTGCCGTCATTTCTCAAGTCCTGTTTTTGAGGGCTTGCTTCAATGATTAACCTGTCGTTAACAGGCTCAGTTTGCTGCTCCTCTTTGCCGGCAATTGAAATTGCAATTTCCTTTGTTTCTGACTCGCTTCCAAACTGCGAGGCAATCTCTGCCCTTAAAGTATACTCTCCGGATATCACATTTTCAGGCATTTTCAGCATGAAATCCTGAACCATTTCATTTCCTCTTGCCTTGAGATGGTCAACAAATTTTGCACCTGAAATTCCAAGCTCGGGGATGCTTAATTTTACCACCATCCCTTCAAGCGAGACCAATCCTGCATTTTGAAATCTTACTTTTGCATTGATATATTTCCCAGCTTCAATCTTCTCGTCTGTTGAGATTGAGCTTACGATGAAAGGAAACTTTTTCTCGCTTAATCTTATTCCATAAAGCTTTTGAATTTCATTTCCCTCGGAATCGATTGCCTTGACCATCAAATTAAATTTGCTTTGCCCGAATGAAGTTAAAACAGGAAGCTCCAGCGTCCTTGTGATTGTGCTGTCCTCGGTTATATCAAAAGTTGAGCTTGTATCTGCGACAACATCCCCGTTTTCATAAGCCAAAACTGATTCGATTCTTACATTGTCCGCATCTTCATTTGACGTCAATCTTATCCTCAAGTCAAGCTCCTTGATCCCTTCTCCGGCCGTTATGAAAGTGGTCCTGTCTTCTGCAAGGGTTTTCTTTTCAAGCTCGACACTGTCAATTGAAATGTCAAGACTTCCAGCCCCTCCAGTTCCTGAAGGTGTTTTCCTGTCTGTTCTTAATCCATAAATTTTCTGCTCGGAATGCCCCTGTGCGTCTGCGATTCTGACGGTAAGCTCGTATGAGTTGCTTTTTTTCATATCGTCTCTCAATTGCAAGCTGAGTATTCTTGCCGAGCTCGTATCCTCGTTCATATCAAAAGTAGATGTTGAGTCTGAAACGACAAAGCCTGTGTTTGTATCCCGTAAAATCGCCTCGACTCTTGCGTCTTCAAGGTCTTCAAGCGCTGTAAAGTCTATTGAAACTGCATAATCATTGTCCTTCTCTATAAAATTGGACCTCCCTTCTGAAACGACTTCGTTGTTCACTTTTACCCTGTCAATTGATACATCAAAGTCCCCGTTGCCTCCTATGCTATCGTCTGTCCTTAAGCTGTATTTCTTCTCTTCTGACCTTCCGTTGATGTCAATAATTCTCACGAAAAGCTCAAACGAGTCGCTGTCGTCAATTGCGCTTGGCAATACAAGGGAAAAAAGAACTGTGCTGCTTGAGCCCGCCCCCAGATTAAAATTGCTCGTGGCGTCTGAAACCGAGATTCCTGTCTTTACATCCGTTAAGATAGTCTCGACTCTCGCGTTTATCAAAGGCTCTATTGCAGTGAACTCGACAAAAACGTCGTAAACACTACTCTCGTCGACAAAATTTGTCTTTGAAGATATGACTACCCTTCCATTCACACTTACACTGTTGATGGAAACCTCAAATTTCCCGCTGTCTCCGTCATCAACATAATCGTCGGGGGCGCTTGGCTGGTAAAAAACGATTGTATAGTAAGCCTGGCTTACAAGCCCATTTGCATCAAAAATTCTTATTTCAAGCCTGAAGCTTCCGCTCTGCTGGAAATTATACGGCAGTTGGAGAGTTGAAAGAGCAGATGTTGTTTGCCCTGCCAAAATATTGAAATCTCCGCTTGTGTCTACAAGGGTGCTTCCTGAATTTAAGTCTGCAAGAGTAGTCTGCATTCTTGCCCCTGACAAGCCGCTTTGTGAAAATATATTCGCAAAGATAGTAAAAGTGCTTGCATAATTTATTGTAGTTGTTCCTGCTGATAATGTCTGGCCGTTGACGCTAACCTGGTTTACAGAGGCATCCGCATGTGCAAAACTTGAAAATAACACTGCAAGTACAGTTAATAATGCGAAATTAAATAGTTTCTTATACATCAAGACACCCCCCATCGGTTGTTTTGTTATTATTTAACAGTAAGTACAAAAAAGCTATATTTAAGAACTAGTATATAAATGTTTCGTTTTTAACCATCCTTGAGTGGTTACAAATTTGGCATTTATAAAGGTATTTAAAGCGCCAGTTATATAAATAAAACTGCAACCCCGGGACTATGATTACCATAGTAGGAGCAGGCCCTGCAGGCTCGTATCTTGCCTATCTGCTGGCAAAACAGGGAAAAGGGGTAACTGTGATAGAAGACCATGAGCACATCGGAAAGCCGGTGCAATGCACCGGGATTGTGACACATTCAATTGAGAAATTTTTCAAGCTAAAAGGCGAGGTTATTGCAAAACGCTTAAACAAGGTGGTAGCCATTAGCAAGAACCGCAAGATTGATGTTTCTGTTGACGAGATTGTTATGTGGCGAGACAAGTTCGACCAGTTTGTCGCCGGCATGGCTCAAAAAGAAGGGGCAAAATATCTGCTAAATCACAAGTTTATCGGGCTGAGTGGAAACTTGATAAAAATTAAGGATCCAAAGCATGGCAAAATGAAGGAGATAAAATTTGAAAAGCTAATTGGCGCAGACGGCCCTTACTCTGCTGTTTCAAAGGCCGCCGGATTAAGCATAGATTCAAAAAATTACATAGGGATGCAGGCAAAAGTCAGGCTGAAGATGGATACAAATTGCTTTGAGACGTTTTTTGGCGAGGATTTTCCAAATTTTTTCGGGTGGGTTGTTCCAGAGTCGGAAGACACTGTAAGGCTTGGAATAGGCTGCTTTGAGAACACGCAGGAATATTTCTACAAGTTTCTCAAGAGAAGAACCGGAAAAAAAGAAATCTTGTGCTGGGAATCCGGATTGATTCCGCTATACAACCCGGACAAAAAGCTGCAGAGCGGCAATGTGTATTTGATAGGCGACGCGGCAGCGCAGGTTAAGGCGACGACAGGAGGGGGGATAATTCCGTCTCTTAAGGCGGCCCGTACACTAAGCGATTGCATCCTGAACAATAAAAATTATGACAGGCAATTCAAAAAAGAATCTGGAAGAGAGCTTCTTTTGCATTTAAGATTAAGAAAAATGCTTAGCAAATTCAAGGATACGGATTATGATAAATTAATTGATTTGATGAGCCAGGAAAAAGTAAAAAAAATCCTGAAAAAATATGACAGGGACACTCCAATCCCACTGGTTGCGAATCTTTTGCTAAAAGAGCCGAGGTTTCTCTCGTTTGGAAAAGTGCTGTTTGGATAAATAAGCCATATTCAAAAGCTTTTTATAATATGCTCTTATTCTCGGGCAGGGGTATTAATGGACAAAGAAGACGATGACATATCAATAGATTTTTCCAAAGTCAAGAAATTCTTTAATAGGGAAACGCCAGAGGCGAAAAGCGAAGCTGTTGCAGATAAAAATGAGTCCAAGATAGAGCCTGCCAAGGAAACTTTCTCTCAAAAGCAAGAAAAAGAGGATGATGAAATAAGCATCGACTTTTCAAAAATCAAGAAATTCTTCAAGTCAGACGAAAAAGAAGAAAAAGGGCAGGAACATCAAGAGAGGCATCATGAAAAGCGCGACAGCAAAGATGATGACGAGATTTCCATAGATTTCGGCAAGATAAAAAATATTTTCAAGTCCAACTCAAAAGAGGAAAGCAAAGATGAGGATATTTCAATTGACTGGAGCGTCTTTGCAGGCTTCTTTAAAAAATATGGGGTAATTTTCCTTGCGCTAATTCCAATAATTCTTTCAATTTACGTAAGAATGCAGGCAGGAGCTCTCCCTATAGTTGATAACTGGGCCGAAAGCACGGTAATTAACAATTTAAAATCTCAAGTAAGAAGCTCAATTGACCAGCAGTATCCCAATCTGCCGGATGCAAACAAGAACGCGCTTGTTGACACGCAGATGAACAAAATAATCATGCAAAACAAGCCGCAGATTGATGCTCAGATACAGGGTACTGCAAACTATTTTAGGTCATTTTTCCTTGACGAGAATGGAAAAAATTACATGCCCGATATCGACCCGTACTATTGGTTTAGGTATGCAAAAAACATTGTAGACCATGGGCACCCGGGAGACATATTGAAAGAAGGGCGCCCTTATGATACATATCAGCTTGCTCCAATGGGCAGGTTCGTAACAAGCGACATGTTTCCTGCATTTTCGCTTGCTTATTTTTATAAAATTCTTCATTTGTTTTCCCCTGATTTGACATTAATGAGGTCGATGTTTTATTACCCTGTCTTTGTTTCTGCGCTGTGTGTCCTTCTTGTATTTTTGATCGGAAGAAGAATTGCAGGCAATGCCGGAGGGTTTTTTGCGGCAATGATGATGGCCATAAACGGCGCTTTCCTTGGCAGAACGTTGTTTGGGCATGCAGACAGTGATGGCTGGGTCGTGCTTTTCCCTCTTCTTACAACATGGCTGTTTATTGTCGCGGAAAGCTCAAAAAATTTCTGGAGATCTATGATTGTAATTACAGTGGCAGGATTTTTTACAGGCCTTTTTTCCTATGCTTGGACAGGATGGTGGTATATATTTGACTTCCTGCTTGCTACGGTGGGGATAACTCTCTTTTACATGGTTGCGTCAAGGTTTTATGAAAAAAGAAGCATTAGGGACGCTATTGACGCAAATGCCAAGAATTTGTTTATAATTGCCGTAACCTATCTGTCAGTATCGCTCATATTTGTTTTTGTCTTTATGGGGGCGGAAGAGGTAAATCACGCGTTTTTTGGGGCATTTGAATTCCGGCAAATAAAAAGCCCTGCATATTCGACTTTGTGGCCAAATGTTTTGACAACGGTTGCCGAGCTTAACGAAGGCTCGATAAGCTCGATTATAAATTCAATTGGAGGCCAATTGTTTTTCTTCATAGCGCTTGTGGGGCTCGTTCTTGCGATGTCAAGGAGCGAGAAGGCAGCTTCGTTTGATATAGTTTACATAATTGGCTCTGCGCTTTTTTACGGAGCTTATTTCCTTCTTGCAAAAGCGGGGTGGGGTATTGGATTGTATGGCCTTCTTGCATGGATTATGGCGCCAATTGCTTTCAGGGTTGCCATTTCAATCTACAGAAAAGAGTCAGGAATTGACTTCAAGCTTTCAATCCTTCTTGCACTTTGGATGATTTCAACAATTTATGCAAGCATTAAAGGGATAAGGTTCACTTTATTGCTTGCCCCTGCATTCTCTGTTGCATTTGGAGTCGCTTTAGGGAAAGGCTATGAATTCCTATCAAACATATTAAACAGGGAATTTAAAATCCACAAGGTGATTGGGAGCGCTGTCTTGATTATTCTGCTTATGCTTATTTACATTGACCCTATAAGGGCCGCTTATAATGGGGCAGGCTCCGACATACCGATTGTAAATGATGCGTGGTACAATACGCTAAATGCAATCAAGCAGGACTCAAAGCCGAATGAAGAAGGCAAGATAAATGCGATAATAACCTCGTGGTGGGACTTTGGCCATCATTTCAAGGCGCTTGCGGACAGGCCTGTAACTTTTGATGGGACTACCCAGACAGCCAGAGCTTCTCATTTTGTTGGCAAGCTGTTTATGACTGGAAACGAGACTGAATCGATAGCTATTTTGAGGATGTTAGACTGCGGAAGCCAGTCAGCGTACGATACTCTGGAAAAAATAACAAACAACCCGCACACGGCAATGGACATTTTAAAAAAAATAATAATTCTTGACAAGCAGTCTGCTTCTAAAAAACTTGCTGATTACGGGCTTGACAAAGAAGATATTAACAAGGTTTTAGGATACACTCACTGCATTCCTCCTGACGCATATGTAATTGCATCAGAAGACATGATTGGAAAATCAGGGGTATGGAGCCATTTTGGAAGCTGGGACTTTGAGAGGGCGGATATATGGTACAATATAAGGGGTATGGACCAGGACACTGCAGTTGAGTATATGACGGGTAAATTTAATTATACAAGAGAAAGGGCCGAGAACACATACTATGAAGTGCAGGCGATAGGAAGTGATGGGGAAGCAAACACATGGATTGCGCCATGGCCAGGATATGGGGGAAATGCAGGATGCACAAAAAATGAAAATGGTGTTTTCGCTTGCAGCAACGGGCTTTTGATTAACATGAGCAATTACGATATTTTTGCAAGCACGCAAAATGGAATACAAAGGCCAAGAAATGCGGCGTTTGTTACAGAAACCG
>CAZGTJ010000060.1:0-6376 GCA_964528545.1 uncultured Methanosarcinales archaeon | reverse complement strand
ATTGCCAATGACATTGTAAACGAAATTAAAGAGTTTGAGAAGGAAAGAGGCAAAGACGCCAGTCCTAAACCATGCAGCCTTGAAGTCCTTGTTACCCTGCTCGAAAGTGGGGCAGAGGTTATTGGCCTAAACTTAAGGCATGAAGGCAAATACGAGCACCATGTCACCTACCGCGACTATAAATTTGTAGCCGCCACTCCAAAATATCAAAAAAAGCTCGAGAAATACGAATCGAAACCACGCTAATTCTTGAAAAATTCCTTTAGCGCAGAAACATAATCCTGCTCAACTTCAATTTCCCATTCGGAAGGAAAGCACTCGTAATAATTCCTGTTGGCGTACCTTTCATCAAGAAGGATTATTGCCCCTTTGTCAGTTTCCGAACGAATGCACCTTCCTGCATTCTGCATGCACTTTGTCATTGCCGGAAGCACATACCCGTACTCGAATCCTTTTCCAAACTTGTCCTCATAATACTCTATCAAAAGCTTTGCCTCAACATCCGGCCTGTTCAAGGGGAGCCCGACTACAATGACTGCTTTTAAAACTCCGGGCATATCAATTCCTTCCCCATAAGAGCCTGTCGCAATCCCCATCAAAACTGCCCCGATATCCTTGTATTTTTTAAAAGATTCCAGCAGCACCTCCTTCTCTGCTTTTTTCATCTGCTGCTTTTCCTTGAACACCGGCTTTTTGCAGATTCTTGAAAAATACGCGTTAATCTGCTCCATCAAGTCGTAGCTTGGGTAGAAAATTGCGACGCTCCCGCTAACATTCCCGACAATTTCATTGCATACGCTTGCAATTTCGCTAAACTGCCTGCTGCTTCGCTCGACAAATTTCGTTGTCGTCTTTGGGATAATTAATGCCAGCCTGTTTTTCTTGGGAAAGGGGCTCTTGTATTCTTTCTCGATTATATTATCCTTGAATCCAAGCAAATCCCTATACATAGAGGTGGGGGTCAAGGTGCCTGACATAAGAACTGTAGAGTGGGTTCTTTCTATAACACTTTTTGCCGCAAGGCTCGGGTCAAGGCACCTGTAAGCCAAGTCAATCTTAAGGTTCTTATCAAGGCTTTTTGTCAAAATCCTTCCAAAACCCATGTCGGGGCCAAGCCATGATGTGAGAAATTTTGCAACATTCAAAACAAAGCTCTTCTTTTGCAAGTCACGTATATTCTCGCCATTAAAAGTGAGTTCTGCAATTACTGCATTGTAATCTTTCTTCCTGCTTATCAAGTCGAAAAACTTGTTTTTTGAAACCGTTGCCTCTGTTTCTATTTCTTTCCCGAGCTCAAACAAGGCATTTTCAACAATCTCGAGGCTCAATGCATCAAAGCCAAATTTGCGCGCTTCCCTTTTTGCGTAATCAATCGTCTGGCTCGAGAGCCTGTCTGTCATCATTTCCCGGATTCTTGTTGGCAGATTGTGGGCTTCGTCCACAATCAAAATGCAGTTTTCAAGGTTCTTTTTTGTTTTCAAAAGAAATGCCGTTCTTATCGATTCGTTAAAAATGTAATAATAGTCTGCAATAACAACTCTTGCATTTTCAGAGCTTAAAGTTGCAAGCTCGTAAGGGCACATTGTATTTTTCCTTCCAATCTGCAAAAGCTCTTGGACATGGCAGGGTCCTGCATTTTTCATTCCTTCAAGCACAATTTTTGCCTCTGCGGTTGGCTGTGATGTTGCCTTTTTTGTTTTCAGAAAGAATTCGCATTGCCCCTTTTCCCTTAAATCCCTGCAATACTCGTGAAACGACGAGCTTGGCATTGCTTCCACGCCATTTTGAAGGCACATCCATTTCTTTCCAATTATATCTGACGATTCAAATTTTAAGTCGAATCTTTTTTTTATTTGCTTTAATGTGTCAACTACAATCCTGTGCTGTGTTTGCCTTGAAGTCAGAAAGAAAATTGTCATGTTATTCTTTATCGCATAAGAAAGGGCTGGGGCAAGCGCCGATACCGTCTTTCCAACGCCGGTCGGAGCATGCATGATTATGTGGTTCTTGCTTTTGATTGTGTTATGGACGTCCTCAATCATGTTCGCCTGAATTTTTCTTACATTGTCGTATGGAAAGAAAATTTCCTTTTGAAGCTCTTCTTTTAGCATAGAGCAAGGTAATTTTTATGGTTTATAATGCTTATTATGCCAACTAGCAGATAAAAAGCATAGCAAGCTTTGATTCCGACTTCGACAGGATAGGCTTAAAAAGACTTTCTTGATTCACTACTCAAAAAAGCTCAAGAAAAAGGAAATGTTTAAATATAATCAACTTCAGGATTTAATCAGAATGTATATGGAACTAAGTGAAAAGGTGAAAAAATGACAGGTTTTTGGGCAACATATTTCTCAACTTTGTTCAAAGGCATCAGGATGACTGCCCTAAAAGAGAGGTTTGAAATACGGCGCGCAGTCAACAGCCTAAGGAAAGCAGACCATATTCTTTACCAGAGCTTGTGGGAGGATGTGGAGCAAACGCACCGCGTGACCCATGCAATAAATGAGGAAAAAAGACTAATGGACGCTTTAAGAAAGGGCGCAGAAAACACCTTTAGCCTTATTTACAATCTCGAAACCGGGGAGCTTCAATTTATGGGTATTCTGAGTGATTCAATGAAGGAGCTTGAAAAATTTTCCGAAGCAGCAGGAAATGATCCGGAGATTAGGAAAATAGTCGCTGGATTTCATCAATCAATCTGGAGTTCCCTAAAAAAACTTGAGTCTGAACAAAGACAGGAATACAGGCAGATAATGCTTGTCATAAATGAAACAGAAGAAGGTGAAAGCGGGGACGACCACGAGCTTTTCATGGCCAACATAAAGCTTGCATGGCAATCCGAAAAAAAGCAGACTCTGCTCGCCAAGTTTGCAGCAAGGCATGAAACAGGAAGGATAAAAATAGACCTAATGGGACTGAAGCATCTGCCCCAGCTTATCGAAGCTCTAAGGCTGGAGCTCACAAGAAAAAGGCAGGGAAAAGACACAAGAAGCAAGGTTCTCAAAGAACTGGAAGGAACAATTGGCGCAGCCAAAGCCCAGCTGGAAGATTTAATAAAAGAACTTTTCCTGATTTACAAAAGATCCATTCTGCTGACATTAAAAGTGATTCTCGACATAAACAATTTAAGGCAATACAACAATGGATGGAAAGGCAAAAATTACATTCCTCGGGACCTTGTTGTTAAGAAAGAAGAAGAGCTTGATAAGCTCGAAAATTCTATGGCCAAGCATTTTCATACAATCGCCCAGGGATTTAGAATATTGATAACCAGAATCCAAAATGGCGAAAAAGAAGCAAGAAAGGCTGCTTAATCTTACTAAAAAGAGGTTTTGACTTAAAATGATGCAGATGAGAGACTGGATTTCCGGTCTTGTTGGAATGATAGCCCTTATCCTTGGCTTGTCTTTGTTTGTGGGCGCGTTAAGCTTCCTTAGCATCCCATCCGCCAATGTGCTGAGGTGGATTGTCGTTATAATGGGCGCCTATCTCTTGTGGAATTCTATAATTGAGATTACAAACAGCAACGTTCTTGGATGGTTCAGCTTTGGAACCTCTGCAATCTGCCTTCTGATAGGGCTGCTGCCGACATTGCCGTGGTTTAGCATTGAGCCGTTCAGCCCTGTTTTCTACCAAGTAATGCTCATTATAGAAGGGATTTTCCTTATGATAGCAACATTTGCAATGGAATTGTAATATGGGGAAAAAATTATCAAAAATATAAAATTCTTAGCAAAACGGGTTTGCAATTGTCGTGTACTTGACCCACAAGTATGCCAACACAAGCCCCAGAACAATTCCTACCACAAACAGCATTACCGGATGCGTAACAATTCCTTTCTTATTGCTAAACAGCTTCATTTAATCACCTTTTGTTATTTTAAAATATCCTTTGGAAGGGACATATTTAAAGATTTCTAAAAATTAAGCGGGCCAGGGAGGACTTTCGCCAATCCGTGCCATCGTTCCGCGGAATTGCGCGCAATTCCACGTTGCATGCGTTTTCCACAGGCTTTGGCTAAAGGTTGTTTCGAACCCCCGACCTTCTGCTTACTACATTCTAATATAGAAGGCAGACGCTCTATTTGCCCGAAGATTATCACTTCTCCAAGCTGAGCTACTAGCCCGCATTTAGAAAGAGAGTATGGTGATTTATAAAAGTTATCAAATCTCATTCATATGCAAGCTCGTCCCTGTGCTTCGAGATGTAGCTCTTGAACCTGTTTAGAAACCTCGGCATTACAAACAAATGCCTCATTTCAGGCTCCTCAAATTTTTCGATTTTTATGCTTTCCATGCTCTCTCCGACAACTTTGATTTTGTTTTCATCAAAAAGAAAATCCTTTCTTTTTCTTGCGTAATGGATTGTCGATAATTTTCTGTCATCAAGCCCCGCGATTCTGCACATTACAAAATCGAGTGCAGACGCATCTTTCGATGCCCCCAAAACGCCTGCAAGTTTTTTCTCTCCGTTGACAGGCCCATTGCCCTCCATTCCATAAATTCCATCGGTAACATGCAAAACAACTTTTTCCCTTAACAGCGCGTTCAAGTCAAGAAGCATGTTTGCAAAATATTCCATTTTCGAGTGCTTCAGATGATAAAATCCCCTCTTGGGGCCGGGCATCATTGAATAAAGGTTCTTCACCGCACCTGTAAAATAAAGCTGCGAATGCGTCTTTAGTTTTGGAACATTTATAATGACGTCTGCCGTATCAAACAAAGTAGTCAAATTAAATTCCTTGACAACAAGCCCGCCCTTGTATGTCTTTTTGGCCTTGCACCTGAATTCCGCAATTTTAACATCATATTTTCTGCAGATTTCATAAATTTTGCAGACTTTTAGTGCTTCAAAAATATTGTCCGAAAAAGAATCATCCCCGACAAAAATCTCGCAATTTTTATCCTTCAAAATCCTTATTAGCGCTTCCATGACTGCAGGATGCGTTGTGACTGCCTCATCCGGATGCGCGCCCTTGACGATATTTGGCTTCAGCAGGACTTTCTGGTTGTTTTTTACAAACCTTGAAATGCCTCCAAGATTTTTTAACAGCTTATCGACGGATTCGTTGACTTCCTTTTGATTATAAGTGCCGCATTTTTCCAAAGAAACAATGTGGTTCATAAAAAAGAGAAGGGATTGCAGTTTAAATAATTTGTTGTCTGCAAATTACTGGACAACATCGTCCCAAGAGCCTGCCCACATCGTGCAGTGCTTCTTTAGCTCCCAGTAATAAAAGCACTGCTTTCCAAAGCGCTCCCATCTTACGCATCCGGCACAGCAGGCCGGCGCATTATCCTTCTTTGATTTCTCTTCAACTTTTAATTCCATACCCTAAAAGAACTTTTTGACATTTAAAAAGATTGCGTTTACGCTATAATAAGCTGATTTTGGAGGATTGGCCCTTCATCAATTTCAATGCTTGGTGAAGTTGCCAAAGCGGACAATTAGCCAATGAATAAATCCACCAATAATTGTTGCTGTAACAATCAGTATAAGTGGAATCAAGATATAATAAACAAACATAAATGGAATCCATCCGAATAGGATAGATAAACCAAAGGTGTAGAGAATAAATGCGAATAAGAACAGGCTATAAAATAACACTTGCACAATAATGTTTCTGCATAAACCTGCATGAACTGAGGGGCTTTGCACAGGAAACCGATTACAAACATAACTTCCAACAAACCCGCTTATAACCCAAAAAATTCCTAGAAAAAATCCGACAATTATTCCTTTACTGTAAGGTTTTGATTTAATCCAAGTTATTAAGTTCATTAGAATATCTTAAAATAATATGTATTTAAGCTTTCCTCTATTTTACTGGCAAAAATAATGGCTTATAAATTATCAGTTGCTAAAGCCAAAGCGGCATACAGCCAAATTGATAATGTTCAATCCAAAAACTCTCCTTTCTTGATTTTCTCCGGAAGGTATTTTTCAGAAATGAATGTGATCCCCTTTGATGACAATGACTGGATTTCCAATTTTGCTCCAAAATCCTTCATCATCTTAAACTGCCTTTGCCATTCTTTGTTTTTCTTAAACCAATCGTAATCTGAAATCTGCTTTAACCTTGACAAGTCAACATCCTTGAACCTGATGAAGTGCTTCTTCAAGTCGTAATTTCCAACATCATCTGCTGTAATCCCCAAAAATCTTGCATCCGAAAGTGTCATTGTGCCTGACATGTGGGCAAGGTTAATTGAGCCGAATTTTAGAACAGAGTAAATATAGAATCCCCAAGGGTCAAAATCTGCAAGGACATAAATTGGCAATTTGTGCTCCTCATTCAGCCTTTGCAATAATCTTCTTATCCCTCTTGTTGTCTGGCCTTGCGATGTGACAATAAGGCAGTTTTGCTTTTCCCAG
>CAZGTJ010000059.1:0-6399 GCA_964528545.1 uncultured Methanosarcinales archaeon | reverse complement strand
TTTTTGTATTTGTTTTAATATTATTGGTTCTGATTTCTTCAGTTTATGCTACTAATGGTGGCACTAGTGCAGGAGGGACTGGTCCCCCTTCAAGCGGCACAGGCGCCGAAGAGGCAGAAAAAGCGCAAAAAGCAATCAACACGGGAACTCCTTACAAGGGGACTTTGGCAACTGCAACGGTTCTTCAGACAAAAAGCGGTCCTGTAACGGTTGAAGGTCAAGTTGGTATAACTGCTGACGGTACAATTACTGCTACAAAGCTTCAGTACAACGGCGGCAAGTTTGAAGGTGTTGAAGGCTTTAAAGGTGAAGAGGATGGGTATACTATAAAAAAAGTTGACGAACTCTCTCAAAATGGGATTGTTATAACCAAAGGGGAAGGCGTCGGCTTTTCAGGTGGAAGATTAAAAGCTGACCATGTGGATTCTGTAGTCAAGGACGGCGCAGTTACAACAAACGTGAATAATCTTGACATTGATACAAAAATTTCACTCGCAAGAGCTGACTCAATTGTTGCATCCGGAGTTAACATAAGAAACATAGAAAATTCAGAGTTTGTTGTTGGCAGTAACTCGATTGATATCACTGCGACAGGAGCAGTTGATTTTCAAATTACCGGCCTTGATTTTCAGGAAGTAAATTTCAACTCAGAAGCTGGCGGCTCGATTAAAATCTCGAAAGACAAATTTGAGTATGAGATCTCAAGGGCGACATTGACAAGAACAGCAGAAGATTACACCGAATCGGTCCACGCAAACAGCGTTGCAGTTGTCACAATGGACTCGACTTTCGGGTTCAAGTGCATGACAATAACTCCTGAAGGGACTTACAGGCACTCAAACAGGGATGCAAGAAAAAATTTTGATGTTAAAATACCGAAAGAGTCGCAGGTATATATTTTATGCCTGAGAAAAAGCAATTCCCAAAGCTTTGGTTTCTATGACGGAATGGTGGATTTTGCAAACAAAAAGATCGACTTGAGCGGGATTGTGCAGTATTTCAAGCAGAGCCTGAGGAACAACAATGTTTTTGGAGCTTCAATCCTGGCTTACAGCAGCTTTAAGAGCATACAATCGCTGTTTTTCATGGACAATGAGATGATCATCGTGCAAAAGCAGCAATTGCTAAGCAAGAACCAGACTCAGACAATTTCTGAAGCTTATCCAAGCAATTTTTACACAATTAGGGAGACGCAAATAGGCAATTCTCTCCACAGCATTGTAATAGTCAAGCTGAATCTAAACAAGAATGACTTGAACCAAAACCTCATAAACGAGTACCAATTGTCGCATTACCCCCAAAATGCAATAATCAGTAATAATGTGCTGACAGAGGAAATGCCGGGCAGGAGGCTGACAATCCTGACTCCGGAGCACGAAAAAATAAGGCGATTAGTAAAATGAGAAAGTCGCAAATTTCATTGTTCATGCTTTTTGTTGTTGTCTTGGCAATAATTGGAATTCTTGTTTTCTTCTCGGTAAAATTGCTGAAAGCAAGCAATGAAAATGAGCTTTTGTTCGAGAGGTCGAGCATTGAAAAATACGTGAATTCGTGCCTCAAGAAAACATCAGAGGATGCGCTAAAGCTTCTTGGAAAGGGAGGGGGGTATATAACGCAGTATGATTTTGTCCAGATAAACAATGCAAAAGTATCGCTTCTTCTGGATGGAATGAACAATGTTCCGGCGATTATAAAAATGCAGAATGAGATGGAAATTTACATTGACAATAATTTAAACGCCTGCCTCAATGATTTCAATGACTTCACAGAAAGAGGGTGGAGTGTGGAAAAAGACAATCCAAAATCAACTGCAAAAATAAATGAAAAGGACGTAAGCTTCGAAATGAGAATGCCGCTTGAAGTGAGCTACAGAGGCGAAACATTAAGCTACAGCACTTTCTATTCAAGGTCGGAAATAAGGCTGAAGATAATTCACGACCTGGTTTCAAAATCAGTTGGAGTTAACGAAATAATTCCATCAAGCGTCGATAGGACATTGCTTTCCAATTACGACATGAACGTCACGGTGTTTCCCTTTGAAAACACGCTTGTTTATGTTGTTGACGACCATAAGTCGCAGATTCTAAAGGAAGACTACAGGTTTATTTTTGGGATGCGCTTTAAACAATAAGGTTTTTATATTAAAGTTCAAAGAATTTCCATGAATGAGAAAAATTGTGTTTTTTTCAGGCTTTCTTGCAGGGGTAATGATAATATTATTGCTCTTTACGGCATTTAAAATGACGGGCCTTGCTGTTCTTGAGCCGGAGCCGTATGCCGAGGCGACTGTAATCGAGCTCAACATTGATTTGGACGATGAAAACTGCGCAAATTCCTGCACGGGCTATAAATACCCGAGAGACAATGGAATAATAAGAATAGATTTTGTGCACGGGAATGTCAAGGCAGGGCAGGGGGATTTGGTCAATGTGAACTTTTTATACAGTGCAAGGCCATCGAAATTAAAGCCTGATTTTTCATTGTACGACATGATTGGAAATGACAATTATGTCGGATTTCTTGCAAAGCCAATTCCGTCCAGAGACGGCTACTTCATTTATAATCTTCCAAGAGCGAGGGAAAAAATACTTCCCGGATTAAGGGAAGGAAACAAAATCAGAATTATGAATTTTAACCCCGATTCTTATGTTGGCGAGTACGAAATACTTGCCCAATGAACTAAATCTTTTTAAACGAACACAATATAACAATTCAAATGGTATTGGAAAAGCTTGGGGACTCTTTAAAGAACACTCTCGAAAAAATAGCAAAATCGCTTTTTGTAGATGAAAAGCTGATTAACGAATTAGTCAGGGACATCCAAAGGGCGCTTTTGCAGGCCGATGTCAGTGTAAAGCTTGTTTTTGACCTGACGGAGAAGATAAAGAAGCGCGCGCTGAGCGAGGAGCCTGCGAGAGGGCTTACAAAAAGAGAGCAGTTAATCAATATCGTTTATGACGAGCTTGTAAATTTTCTTGGAAAAGAGCAAAAAAAGGTTGAAATCACGCAAAAGCCATTTAAGATAATGCTTGTTGGCCTGTTCGGCTCGGGAAAAACGACAACGTCGGGAAAGCTTGCAAGATACTACTCTAAAAGGGGCTGCAAAGTTGCCTTGGTGGGGCTGGATATACACAGGCCTGCTGCAATGGATCAGATTGAGCAGGTTGGAAAGCAGGTGAATGTTGCTGTCTTCAGCGACAAAAGTGGCAGGGACCCGATTGAAATCTGGAGAAAGAACAAGAACGAATACAACGATTATGACATCGTAATTGTCGACACTGCCGGAAGGGATGCCCTGTCGCACGATTTGATTGAGGAAATTGAAGAAGTCAACAGGGAAATCGAGCCAGGCGAAAGGCTGCTTGTGATTTCGGCTGACATCGGCCAGGCTGCCCAGAGGCAGGCAGAGCAGTTTCATAAAAGCTGCAGCATTACCGGCATAATAGTCTCAAAAATGGACGGAACCGCAAAAGGCGGAGGGGCATTGACAGCTTGTGCAATTTCTGGCGCTCCAATAAAATTCATCGGGGTTGGGGAAAAGGCTGACGATCTGGAGCAGTTCAACCCGCAAGGTTTTGTAGGAAGGCTTCTTGGAATGGGCGATTTGGAGGCTTTGCTGGAGAAAGCAAAGGAAGCAATAAAGGTGGAGGATGCGGAGGATTTGGGAAAGCGATTCTTGAAGGGCGAATTCAAGTTAATTGATTTGTATGAGCAAATGGAAGCCATGTCGAAAATGGGCCCTTTAAGCTCGATTGTTGAGATGATTCCCGGGTTTGGCTCATTGAAACTGCCAAAGGAAATGCTGCAGATGCAGGAGGGAAAATTAAAGAAGTGGAAAATTGCAATGAATTCCATGACAAAAACAGAGCTTGAAGATCCTGAAATTTTAGATTCGCCAAGAATTGAAAGGATTGCAAAAGGCTCTGGAATCGCCGTTTCTGAAATACGCGAGCTAATCAAGCAATACCGCCAGTCAAAGAAAATGGTAAAGATGTTCAAGGGCTCAAAGGGCGATATGAGCAAGATGATGAAAAAACTTGGCGGAAAGCTTCCTATGGGGATGTAAAAAACACAATTTTCCTGTAATTAACCTAGAATCAGCCAAGAAATGCCGGATTAAACTTGTCGTACCATTCCCTTTTGTCTGCCTCGTTTAACACATTCTGAAATCCAAATGTATTTGCCTCGCTGTAAACATTGATTCCCTTATCAATGCCTTCCTTCAGGGCATAAAATGCGCAGATTCTGAATACGGCTGAATTTTCATTCATTGCCTCAGCAGGAGTGTAAATTATTTCTATCATCCTCTCATTCCTGTCAAAGACTGCTCCAAGAGAGCTTACTCCGCTGTCCTGATCGATGTAGGAAAGAAAAATCTTATCGAGAATTGAATCAAGAAAGCTTGAGAATTTTTCTGCGTCGCTTACCTGCACCTGCTCCGGAGTTTGCCTGCCGACGGATTTTAATCCCGGTATTTTCGATGCAGACTCCGCAAAGAATCCCTTTATGTCATTTGATTTTATGAAAATCCTGAGCCTAAATTCCTCGATGCCCTGCCTGGCCTTGAATTCCATTCCCTTGTATTTTATGTTAAACTGCCCGACAAGCCTAAGGTATTTTGGAATTAATGTGTCGAGGGAAGCTCTTGCCTCGCCATAGTGCCTGTTTATTTCCGCACCTACCTTAACCATCTGCACAAAATCCCTCTGAAACTCTTTCACGTCAGGCGCATTGTAAACTGATAACAAGTCTGCCATTAGGAATTTTTTGCGTGTCAATTATATAAATATAGCGGAAAATTAAATAACAGGTGCGATTATACGCCATTATGAAAATAATTGCTGACTTGCAGATACACTCCAGGTTCTCAAGGGCGACTTCGAAAGACATCACCTTGCAAAATCTTGAGAAGTATGCAAGAATAAAAGGGCTCAATTTGCTTGGAACAGGCGATTTCACGCATCCGAAATGGCTTGCGGAATTAAAAGAAAATCTTAAAGAGGATGGAACAGGAATTTTGACGACAAAATCCGGATTTAAGCTTGTCTTGCAGACTGAAGTTTCAAATATGTATACTCAGGATGGCAAGGTAAGAAAAGTACACACGCTGATTCTTGCAAGAAATTTTGACATTGTTGGTCAGATAAATGAAGCACTTTTGAAAAAAGGCAGGCTCGACTATGACGGGAGGCCGATTTTCGGGTTTTCCTGCATCGAACTGGTTGAAATGATGAAAGAAATCAGCGATGATATCGAGATTATTCCTGCGCACGCATGGACTCCGTGGTTCGGATTGTTCGGCTCAATGTCAGGATTTGATTCTGTCGAGGAATGCTTCAAGGAGCAGTCAAGGCACATTTATGCAATTGAAACCGGGCTTTCAAGCGACCCTGCAATGAACTGGAGAATTTCTGGTCTGGACAAATATACGCTGATGAGCAGCTCAGATGCTCACTCGTTTTGGCCCTGGAGATTGGGGAGGGAATGCAATATTTTCGACATCGATTTGGATTATGATTCTCTCTTGGACGCCATCAGGAAGAAAAAAGGGTTCTCGGAGACAATTGAAATGTGGCCCCACGAAGGAAAATACCATTACACCGGCCATCGGTCCTGCAATGTTGTTTTATCGCCCAAAGAATCAATCAAGTTAAAAAATATCTGCCCGAAATGCAAAAGACCATTGACAATTGGAGTTGCCCAGAGAGTTGAAAGCCTGGCAGACAGGGAGGAAGGTTTTACCCCAAAAAATCCTGTGCCGTTCAGGAATTTGATTCCCTTGTCTGAAATAATTGCCGGAACAACAGGGCAAATAGTTGCGTCCAGAAAAGTCTGGGAAGAGTACTACAAATTGGTTAATGGGCTTGGAAATGAAATTGATGTCTTGGTCAATGCAGATTTTGGCAAATTGAAAGATGTTGTTTCTGAAAAAATTGCATTGAACATAATCAAAAACAGGGAGCAAAAAATTGAATTCAAGCCGGGTTATGACGGTGTTTATGGCATTCCTATTTTTGATGTAAAAGAGGATGCTGGTGAAGAGCCAAAAAAAGGTTCAAAACAAAAAGGGCTGGGGGAATTTTTTGATAAGTATGATTTACCCTGAATTTCCTAATTTTTGGTTGCGCGAGAAGGCCATTTGTTAAAGTCAGGGGAATCCAGACAATTAAGGCATTTTTCCGTTGAAATGGATATTTTTTCTTTAAAATTGCCAAATATGAAAAAAATAAAATAATCCCCGCGGGCGGACTTCCACCAATCTTTTCATTTCAAATTTAATTCTTAGACCAATGGGGATCACCCCCACCACCTTGTGAGTGCATTTCTTTTTGGTCAAGCTTTTCTTTGCAAAAGAAAAGCCTGAATTTGAACCACCGACCGCTCGGGAACTACGACTGC
>CAZGTJ010000058.1:0-6427 GCA_964528545.1 uncultured Methanosarcinales archaeon | reverse complement strand
ATGAAAACTCTCTTTGTTTATGTTATGGTCAATACGGGTATCTAGATGGCGTACAAAATAGACAGGGTTAGGACTGGAATAAAGGGTTTTGACAAGCTGATTGAAGGTGGATTCCCAAGAGGTAAAATAGTCTTATTGAGTGGAACTCCCGGTACATCTAAGACCATTTTCGCGCTTCAGTTCCTGTACAATGGTGCCACCATGTTCAATGAGAAGGGGTTCTACCTCTCATTTGAGGAAAGGGCGCAAAGCCTGAAGAACCAAGCCCTGCAATTTGGATGGGATTTCCAAAAGCTGGAAAAGGAAAATAAAGTTAAAATCATAAACATGCCTGCGAAAAGCATTAAGGACACCACAGCATCAGAAATAATAAATATGGCAAGAGATAGCAAAATTAACAGGCTCGTTATTGATTCTTTATCTGCACTTTCCATCAATGCCCCGACCACTTATTCAAATGTGACTGATTTGACTGAAATATCGATTAGGAAATTTATTTATGCATTCGTCAATGACCTAAGAAACTTTGAGAACAGTGTTACTTCCCTGTTGGTGTCACAAACAACCGAAGGCCGGCTTTCCAGTGATGGAGTTTCCGAATTTATTTGTGATGGGATAGTGCACCTAGGCTACGAATCGCTCGGTGGCAAATATTCTAGGACAATAACCGTAAGGAAAATGCGTGAAACAAAAAACACAGAAGACATTCACGCAGTGGAAATAAGCCCCAAGGGGCTAGTGGTCCATGAGTTTGAAGAATAATTGTTAATTTTCTACAAATGAAAAACAAGCTATTCAATAAGCTCATTGTTTCTAACCCTCACTCAATGATAAATCAAATTCCCAAATTTCTTGCCCCGCTTTTTTCTTATGTCCTAGTGGAGAGGCTGCTGTTAATTAGGCTTAAAGATAATGGAAGCGAGATACTATTCAAAATTGGGAAAAGTCTGGGCAAAACCATTACGCAGAAAATCATTTCCATGCACAAAAACAAGCCTGGCCCATTAGTTGTCAGGCAGTTTCTGAATGAAATTGAGAATTTGGGCTTCGGCCATTGCGAAATCAGGCATCTTAATATTGAGGGCAAAGCATGCATTATATGCAATCTGTCCAATGCCCTGGCAAAGCAGTACAAGAAAACATTTGGAATACAGAGTAATCCTTCAGATTTTTTCTTGTCAGGGCTCTATTCCGGGTGCCTATCGCAAGTGCTCAAAGCTGACTGCTATTTCATTGAAAAGAAATGCGTCGCAAAGAATGATCAGGCATGCATCTTCCAATCGTCGCTTATAAGCCCTTTCAAAAGCGGATTATTCTCTCAGAAAGAGTTAGACGACGCCCTGAAATGGGATAAATTATATACTGCTTATGAATCAGAATACCCAAATGCATACATTCAGAAGATAATACGATTAAACCAAATTAAGGTTAGGTCCGGGGAATTGCTTTTTTGGAATATATACTGCGCATTTTTTCCAATTCCCATTTATCTCATAATATACAAAATCTGCAAAGACAGAGGCATCAATATCTCAAATGAGTTATGCTATTTAACCGCAATCCAAGCAAGAACAGCCGTTTTGTTCCAGGTTAATAAATTTGGTTTAAAAAGCGGCATTAAAACCTTCAATTCATTGCTGCACCAATTGGAAATGTTTGGCGTCGGAAAAGGAAAGGTATTGAGCTTTAGCGATGAAAAACTTATAGTGCGCTTTAAAAATAGCTATTCTTTACAGCACTATAAGACGATGTTTCAGAATCCTGAAATGGTTGATGACATTCACTTAAATGGGGGCAGCATAATTGGAATGGCACAATACGCGCTAAGCAAGAAAGTCACATCTATAAAACACAAGGTAGTTGGAAATGACATGTATTATGAGATAGGATTCAAAGAAAACACTTCCTTGATGGATAATTATAGAAAAAAAATTAAAAACAGGCAAATCATTGAAATGATAGAGGAAAAAATGAAGCACCACTATTACTTAAATTGATTTGCAATTCTCTCATAAAATACTTTGTTAACGTCCAAAACTACGGGATAAAAGTCCATTCCTGAATTTATCTTGCCATCCCTGAGGTGGACATTCTTTATATCGGCAACTGGGTAAAAGCCGCTTCTCTCGAAAAGGAGGCTTCGCTTTACTCTTGCCAGGCCCATGATATGGGTCACTCCAATGTACTTTGCAAATTCTGTTGTCTTGTCGAGCACCAAGTCCATTATGGAAACTTCCATATCATTGATTCTGGCTTTTTGCCTTGGAGGGTCTGCTGCCAGCCTGGAGCCTTCTGCAAGAACCTTGTCAGGGCTTCTTAAGCTGTTGAAATCAAATGTTCTTTCCGAATAAAGCCCCATTTCAGAATCAAGTATCAGCCGGTTCGTCGCTTCTATCTTCCCTGTAATTCTATTGCGTGCGTAGACTAATACTGCATTCTTGTCAAATACATCAAAGTCAAACGGGCATTCTGGATTATGCTCAATAAGCCCTTCCCGTGTATAAGCTTTGTACCTAAGCCTTAGTATCTCAACCATCTCTTGCGGGGTAGCTGCTACATAAAACTCATAATCCCCGATGACTGTTTTCTTAAACTGGACAGGAACTTCCAGCTTTTTGCCTACAATAACGTTCTTGGTTACAATCTCATGATTTAGCAAATTAACATCCCGAAAAGTGCCTTTGACCGCAGAAATAAAATAGCACTGGCCAAGATAAATCAAGCGAGAATCCGCTATTGCGGTAAACCCTGCCTTCCTTAGCATGGCTTCCAGCTCGGGTATGTCAAATGGGTTTCGTATGCATTGTGCTGCAATAATGCTATTGCATCTTTTTATTGTGTCTATGTTGCCTGCTAAAGATTCATACAGCCCCCGCTCCTTAAGTTCTTTTTCCATCTGAAGATCGAGCACTCTTCTATCAAATGTTCTTGTCGGTCCGCTCACAGAAAATATTCCTCTTTCCTTGAGTACTCTGTGAGCCTCACTCACTAATCCAAAAGGATCATTGACATAATATAATACGTTATTGCAAACCACGCCATCGATACTTTCGCTTTTTAAAGACAGTGCTGTTGCATCTTCTCGCTGTATGCGCACCCGGGAAAATTTTGTTAATCTTTCTGTTGCAAAATCAAGCATAGTACCGTCATTGTCCACCGCAGTGATTTCATGGCCTGCCTCTGCTAGTTTTTGAGAAAGAATGCCTGGTCCGCAGCCCAGATCCAGAATATGCATAAGCCCATTTACACTTCCGGCCATTCTGTCTACAGAATCCCTATAAAAAGAAACTTGTGGCAAGACTCTTGAGTATGAAGGGGCGTATAGCTTCCAAAGATGTGACTCATCTTGCACGAGTTCTGATAGACATGAGTTACTGGTAGTTGTATCCCCCATTTCAATTTTTTATCCGAAAACATAGAAATATAATACTTTTGGCATATTTTTATCCAGATTTTAAAAATTGGGATAAATAAGAATAGAAAATGCTCAAGTCGATAATTTTCCCTGTAGGAAAAAACACATCAAAAACTCCAGAAATCGGAAACTAATAAAGTAGGTTTTTTCGTAATTATTAAGTAGTAACACAAATCGGGATAAATTTTGCCAAAATTTATCCCAAAAATTTATCAAAATATTGCTAAACTACAGGCACAGAAGCTAGTTTTCGTAATAAACATAGTAAAAGAATTATCTATCGTTCAATTATTTGTGTTCTTTGCTACAGTTCCCAAGTAAGTACCTAAGACTTTCTTGGTTCATTATATCACAGATGTTAAATTCCGCCCCTATGGTTCCAAAACTTTATCCACAAACATGTACAGGTCCTTGACAAGCTCAGAATTCAAATCATCCTTTAGGGCAACAAAAATTGCCTTTCCGCTCGCAATTCTTAGCTTTGTAAGGATGTTATGCACGAACTGTATCAGGGAATGCGGGTTTTCGTAAACCATCAATGCCGACAAGGTGTCAAAAATCATCCCATCGCACTTTTTTTCGCTTATCGCCTTTGAAAATGCGAGGCTTATTTCTGTTAACGCGTTTGGAGCCGACACAAAGATGCAGTTGTCGACATTTGGGGGTGGTTGGACTCCTTTTGTCAGGGTGTCGACAAAAAAGAACTTGGCGGCCTCGATATTGTTTTTTCCAAGATTGGCAGTTATAAAATTATACGGCTGGTTTATGCATATGTAGCAGGTTTTTGAAAAATTTGCTGCTGCTGCTTTTGCGGCCTCGACAATCTCGGCATGGTATTTCTCCCTTGAAGTAAGGAGAAGCACAATGCTGTTGCCCGCAACTTCGCTATTCATGTCCATCAAAATCACTTTTTTCTTACTTTGCAGGTTTATTAAGTTTTAGTATTTTTTGTCCTGCCTTCCAACAATATCGATTCTTGACTCAAGCACCGGAAGCTTTTCTCTTATGGTTATGATTCTTTCCCTGTAATTGTCAGTTATGGTCTCGTAGGCCTCCTTGCTTATTGTTTTCTTATTAAAATAATTCTCCTGGGCCTTTTTAATAAGCTCGTTTATTGTTGCTTCCTCTGATTTTAGCCTGGAAATTTTGCTTTTTAGCAGCCTTGAGCGTATTGCGCCAAACGCAAAATAAGCAATCGCAGACAATGCCGCCGAGGACAGCAAAATCACATCCCAGTGCCCCTTAAAAAACTCTGCAAGATTAAACTTCAATGACTCCTTGCTTATTACCCCGAAAACAAGCCTTGACGATTTTGCGTCCTCTAGCGCCTTGACCGAATCTTTCAGGTATTTTTCAGCATCCTCATAGTTGCCTATTCCGAACAATTTCTCGGATTCTGCAAGCATTTGCTCAGGCTTTGCTGTTTCTATGCCTTCGAGTTTTGCCGCCGAGATGGAATCTTTAGCTGAAACGGTTTGCGAATTTATGTCAAGAATTTTTGACTTCAACAGCACTATTTCACTTGACATCAAATCAGCCTTTTCAAAATTTTTAAGCTCCAGTGAAACAACCGCTTCCCTAAATAAATCATCCATTCTCTGAGTTCCAAGCCCCTGCAGTGAAATTTCTTCAATGCTTTTCTTTGATTCTATTAGTTTGTTCAATGAAGAATCAAGATTGATTGCTTCTGATTTGGCTTGGCCAAGGTAAGCGTATTGTGAAGATGAATTAATATTGTTTATCTGGTCCAGCAAATCGCTCGCGGAGTTGAGCCTTATGCCGTTTTCCGAGGATTTTTCCTGAATTTTTTTTAGAGTTTCAAGCAAACCAGAAATTTCCGCTTTTATTTGGCTGTTTAACGACGATAAAACAAAATCAATTCCTTGCTCTGCAGTTTCATAGTTATCCGACTTAAAATCCGCAATGCCTGACTCAAGCCCGCCTTTCAGCAGGCTCGTGTTGATTCCAATTTGGCCTCCAACTTCAAGAAGCCCTTTTGAAAGGATTATTTTCTCATCCAGCAAGACGGCTTTTTCCTTGAGTTTTACTACTTCGTTGCTCGCCTGCATGCTTCGCTCGTAATCAGACTGGCTAAATGAAAATTTGGCGTCCTGCAAAAGGTCATTTGCCCTGACGGTGCTGAAACCTTTTGATTCCATGAAGCTTATTGCATTTTGCGCGCTCCCAAGCGCGTCAGAAGCGGCATATTGGGTTTGGGCCGCGGCAATTCCTGTGAGCAAAACAAGAGCGCAAAAAACCGAAATTAGTATTGATTTTTTCATTTTACTCCTTATTTTATCTTCCTCATTAATTCTCTTACCTCAATGTAATCCCTTGAATTTACAATAATGTTTTTTTCCATGTCCGGTATTTCCTTCAAGAGCTTTTTTGACATTTCCCATATCTCAATCGCGTCGCTTTGCATCTCAACCAGCTTTCTTTTTCTCTCGCATAGCACAGACACCTCTTTCTCAAGCTTTTTTCCGCTGATTTTTGAGAATAAGCGCAATTTTAGGCCGGAACCGGAGTTATTTTCTTGCCTGGTTGGCGATTCCATTTCTGGCTTGCCTGATGTTTCTTTTTTTATTTCATTATTTTCCTCTTTCTTTTTATAATTGGAATTTTCCCTTATCCATTCCTTAAGTTTTAAAAGCGAATCCCTCCTGGATTTGAAGTAAGAGTCCAATTCCTCGTTTATTTCCTTTTCGTGCTTTCCCATAAAAATCATGTCCTGCCTTGGTTTTGCGGCTTAATCATCCTGTTTTGTCCTCTATTGGAATGTTTCGCTCTTATTATTTCCGTAAGCCTCGCAAAAAATCTTGTGTCCCTGTACTCCTTCCCGATTAGTGATGCGGCAAGTTTTTTGTACTCGACGCTGATGCCTAAATTTGGAGCGTGGTGTACAACTGGCCTTGCGTGTGCGACTGATTCAAGCATCCTTAAATCATCAGGCAAAGCGGCAAGCACGGGGGTTTCGCACATATTTTCAATGTCGTCTATGCTAAGCTCGAA
>CAZGTJ010000057.1:0-6443 GCA_964528545.1 uncultured Methanosarcinales archaeon | reverse complement strand
AACAAGCATGAATCATGAGTACCAATTTCTTTGGTTTGGAGAATATTAATACTCGGCGGCATTGAGAAGTTCGAAGTTGCCGTCAATTTGCGAAGCTCATTATTCTGATAGTCCAGCATTTTTCGAGGTTCCAGAGAGAAAAATGCGATTCCAGCGAAAAAGATAAGCTGAGCTGATGGCATCCGAGCGAATGCGAGAGAACTTCTCAATGCCGCCTAATACTCGAAAACCTTATATACCATTTTTAATTCTGCTGAAATATGGGGAGGTACAATGTGCTTGACGGCAAGACAGTCATAGGGCTTGCAGAAAAGGTGACCATAAAGTATAACGGCGGAATAAAAAATGTCGTTGCAAAAATCGACACAGGCGCAACAAAAAGCTCCATCGACACAAATCTTGCAGCGAAGCTCAAGCTTGGCCCTGTGATAAAGTCAAAGCTTGTGAAATCTGCCCATGGAAGCAAGCTAAGGCCTATAATTGAAGCAACAATTGAAATTGCAGGGAAAAAAATAAAGTCAGAATTCACATTGGCGGACAGGACCCACATGAAATACAGCATATTAATAGGGCAAAACATTTTGAGGGAAGGATTTTTAATCGACCCGGGCAAGTAAGATGAAAGCAGCGGTAATGTCACTTGGAAGCACAAGCTCATGGATGATAATAGAATCCATGAAAAATTACTTTGATTCTGTCGAGGCGATTGACTTAAGGGATGTCGAAGTTAATCTTGGAGGGGCAAGCAAGATCAATGTGCTTTATGAAGGGAGGGAACTGCCCCAGTACAGCTGCATTTATGCAAGGGGTTCTTTTAGATATGCGCCTTTGCTGAGGACGATAACAAGGGCGCTTTACAGAAATTCTTACATGCCAATCAAGCCCGAAACATTCACGCTTGGGCATGATAAATTGCTTACTCATCTTGCGCTTCAGCAATTCAATATCCCGATGCCTGCAACTTACCTTGCATCATCGACAACTGCCGGAAAGAAGGTCCTTAACGAAATCACCTATCCGATTGTGCTCAAGTTTCCCCACGGAACACAAGGAAAAGGAGTGATGTTTGCAGAAAGCTTTGCAGCGGCGTCATCAATGCTTGACGCACTTTTTGCATTAAAGCAGCCGTTTTTGATTCAGGAATATATCGAGACAGGAGGGGTTGACGTAAGGGCATTTGTCATCGGAAACGAGGTAGTTGCGTCAATGAAAAGGCATGCTGTAAGAGGCGAGATGAGGGCCAACATTCATGCGGGTGGAAGAGGCGAAAGCATCGTTCTTGACGAAAAGACAAAAAGGATTGCAATCGATACTGCAATCTCGATAGGCGCCGAGATTTGTGCAGTCGACATGCTTGAAAGCGCAAAAGGCCCGCTGGTGATTGAAGCAAACCTAAGTCCGGGGCTCCAAGGAATTACAAAGGCAACAAGCATAAACATTGCCGACAAAATCGCAAAGTACCTTTACGAGAAATCAGAAATTTTTTCTGCACGAGACAGGGACGAGGCAACTATGAAAATTTTTGAGGACTTGGGGCTGGACAGCGAGATGGCGCAGCAGATAATCACAAATGCCGACTTTCGCGCAAACAGGATTCTGCTTCCGAAAATTGTTTCAGACATTTCGCAATTCAACGAGAAAGACGAGCTGGTGATAAAAGTAGAGAAGGGAAAAGTCGTCATCGAGAAGATTTAAGTGGCTACGATAGCAAACGAAAACCTGGAAAAAATTATTAAAGAGGGCATGAGCGCGGCCCTATCTGTAATTCTGGGCAGCATAGCAAATAATTTAAATCAGCAATACCCGAGAAAAATAAAGGAATATCCAATAGTGGATGCGGACTCTGGGACAAAATCTCTTGGGGCAATAATTTGCGTCAACAAGGACATAATACGAGGAATACAGCAATCCGAGCAGACCATGCTTGAATATCATGTATTTCTTAATGCAGACGATCCTCTTGTGCCAAGAATAGTGGTCATGACGCAAGGGCCTTTGCCAATCAACGGCTCTAAAAATCCAAATAAAATTGAAAAAAGCATTCAAGCGGCAGTTGACCTAAGATTGCAGGAAAATTATTTTACAAGATTTGAGCGCAAAGGCTATACAGTTTATGTAAAAGCCCTGAAAGAGCCTTCCTGCTAAAACAAAAACTCAGGCCTTGAGATTATAGTTTGGTCTCTTTTTGGGCCGACTGAGACAATCGAGACAGGAACATTCAGCAGCTCCTCGATTTTTCTTATGTATTTTTTTGCGTTGCTTGGAAGCTGGTCGTATGATCTTATTTTAGTTATATCATCCCACCATCCTTCCATTTCCTCGTAAACCGGCTCGCAGTTCTGCAGAATTTTCATGTTTGTCGTAAAGTTTTTTATTACCTCTCCTTTGTACTTGTAGGCAACACAAATCTTGATTTTTTCAACAGTTGTCAGTACATCCAGCTTTGTTAGCGCAATTGAATCCATTTACAAGAACAGCATACCGTCCAATCAATGAGTCAAACCATCCGACTCTTCTTTGCCTTCCGGTTGTTGCTCCGAACTCTTTTCCTGTCTTTGTGATTTTTTCTCCAACAGAGCCTGTTATCTCTGTTGGAAACGGGCCCATCCCGACTCTTGTCTTGTAAGCCTTGCACACTCCCATTACAGTCTGGACTTTTTTTGGGCTGACCCCGAGCCCTGTGCATACTCCTCCGGCTGTTGCACTCGAGGATGTGACAAAAGGGTATGTTCCAAAATCAACATCAAGCAATGTTCCCTGGGCCCCTTCAAAGAGGACTTTCTTGCGGGTGTTAAGCGCATAGTTCATTACAGAGATTGTGTCATTGACGTAAGGCTGCAGTCTTTCTGCATACACGCTGTATTCTTCATAGAACTGCTCCGAGCCGCATCTTTTTTTGAACAGTGACTTGTCGACAAATTCATACATCTTCAGCCCAATCCTTGCTGCCTTGTCGGTATAAGCAGGCCCGATTCCTCTTGAAGTGGTGCCGATTTTGCCGCCTGTCTGCCTGTCTTCCTCTATGTGATGCGGGAGGATTACATGGGCATTTTCGCTTATTACGAGGTTTTCCGGATTTGCCGCTATTTTGCCCTTTTCAAGACTGTCTATTTCGTGAAGCAGAACCTTTGGGTCGATTACAAGTCCGTTGCCGATGACATTGACCTTGCTTTTGTGCAAAATGCCCGAAGGAACGAGGTGAAGCACAATCTTGTTTTCTCCGACTTCGATTGTATGGCCCGCATTGTTGCCGCCGTTAAATCTTGCAACGACATCGGCTTTTTCAGAAAGATAATCAATAATTTTTCCCTTTCCTTCGTCGCCCCATTCCATTCCGATGACCGCGATATTGGAAGGGCCATATTGCTTTGTCATAAGCCCCGCAAAATATGTTTTTTATTTAAAGGTTGCGGATTAAGGGGCTTCGGTGAAAATGTAGTTGCCGTCAATTCGTCGAAAATTCCAAGTTACAAATAAATAATGGAATTTTCGATCGTGATCGGAAATCGCAGCGATTTAGAATTAAATATTTGACGATTTCCGACATGCGAGGCTCTTAAAATATAGGCGTATGACTGACAAGGGGGACTTCCCTTACGGGGAATGTCAGCCATCCCTGCCGCTTTTACAGCCGAACCGACGGCAACCTTGAAAAGATTTTCACTGAAGCCGGATTAAGGTGTAAAAAAACAAAACTATTTAAATAAAAGCGTTAAAGGATTTTTTATGGGAATTCTGGACAATATCCTTAAACATTCGGATTCATGGTACCAAAAACAGTTGCGAGAGCTAATGGGCTTACGCACAGAAATTGAAGCAGAAATTTCCAGAAATCGGAAAAAAGGCAAAGTTAAAAAGGTAGATAGATGGAAAGAGGAATTAGGAATAGTGAACACCCAAATTGAAGAGTTAAAAAGGGATATGAAAAAACAAGGCTACTTTGATGATCAGAGAAACTAGTTTTTTGGCAGAAATACAGCGGGTTTGCTTCCAATATGGAAAACAGGCACATTGTCATTCTCATCAGTAGTAAAATTTATAAATAGCATGAACTCTTCTATACTATGGCGCAGCCAAAATATTGCATAGCAACAATTGGCTCTCATTCTGCATTACAGATATTCAAGGGAGCGCATGACGAAGGCTTCAAGACAATTGCGGTCTGCAAGCAGGGGTGCGAAAGGCCTTACAGGATGTTTAATTCTGCAGACGAAATAATAACAATCGATAGTTACAGGAATTTTCCAAAAATCCAGGGGCAGCTGATAAAGAAAAATGCAATCGTCATTCCGCACGGCTCCTTTGTGACTTACATGGGGTACGAGGAAGTTGAAAAGCTCAAAGTCAATTACTTCGGAAACAAGAAAATTCTGAAATGGGAAAGTGACAGGCATCTGGAAAGGCAGTGGCTTGTAAATTCCGGATTGAAAGTGCCAAAACTATATAATAAGCCAGAGGACATAGACCGGCTTGTGATTGTAAAGTTCATGGGCGCAGAAGGGGGCAAAGGCTATTTCCTGGCAAAAGACAAAAAGGATTTCAATAAAAAAATCAGGCCATACAAGCTGAGAAAATACGTCCTGCAGGAATACATTATCGGAGTGCCTCTTTTCATACATTATTTCTACTCGTCTCTGACAAACGAAATAGAGATTATGGGGATGGACATAAGGTACGAGTCCAATGTTGACTCGCTTGGAAGAATAACGGCAAGAGACCAGATACTTTTGCCAAAAATTGACCCAAGCTATGTGATTGTTGGAAACATTCCAGTTGTTGTAAGGGAATCATTTTTGCCAAGATTAATTGAGATGGGGGAGAATGTTGTAAAGGCGTCGCAGAAACTGGCGCCGCCTGGCTTGTTCGGGCCATTCTGCCTTGAAACAATCCTGACTCCTGAAGAAGAGATTTATGTTTTTGAGATTTCAGCAAGAATAGTTGCAGGCACAAACCCGTTCATTGAAGGTTCACCGTATACTGCATTAAAATACAAAGTTCCGATGTCGACTGGGAGAAGGATAGCGCTTGAGATAAAGAATGCGATTAAGACGAATCAGATGAAAAAGATTTTGGGATAAAATCAGCATATTGAAGATCAGTCAAAAACTAAAAATGGATACTCAAAACTTGGAACAAGAAGTGGAAATAGCGCTTACTAGAGTTTTTGAATCTCCTAGAATTAAAAAATCTAGATGTCATGAAATTGCAAGACTTTTGAGAAGCGAATTACAAAGGAAAGGGTATGGAAATGTTGCAGTAAGCGACGGTGTCGTTAGCTATGATGTCGATTTTTTGCTAGAAAGACACGAAAAAAATTTTGGATTAAACGAAGAATCGGATTTTGAAGACGAGCCAGTTGTTAGGACAGCTTGTAATAAATGGACAAAAAGAATTGCCCATTCTTGGTGTGAATTAGGAGAGGTTGTAGTCGATTTTCATCATCTAATTAAAGCTACCCCCTACCATATTTTAGAGAGCTTATTAATTGTCGATACCAAAGAAAATTTAAGTGGTAAAGCTAATTACCAACCTAATGGAAAAGAATTTTCAGTATTTGGGAATACATTTATCTATGTTCCATTCATGTTTACAAGATTAAGAATATGACCAAAAATCAAATCACAAACCAAAACCCTTATAAATAAGTTATATTTAATATATAACTATTAGATTAATAATATAACTAAAATGATAATATCAAAAACAAAGAAATGGGGAAGCTCGCTTGGGATAGTGATTCCAAAAAAAGCCGTTGAGGAGCTTAATTTAAGGGAAAATATGGAAGTTGTAATAGATATAAAGCCAAAGGAAAATCCTTTAAAAGAACTTTTTGGAATGGGTATGGGTAAAACCAAGAAATCGACAGAACAACTTTTGAAAGAAATTCGAGGAAAAGAAAGCAAGTATTTTTGAAATGTTATGCCTTGACACATATGCGTTAGTTGAAGTATGGAAAGGGAATCCTGTTTTTCTTACGCTGTTTAATGAGCAATTTGTTATCACTGATTTTACGCTCGCAGAATTCTATCTTTTCCTTTACAAGCAGGAAAAAGAGGGTATTGCGATTGAATGGGACAATAACTTATCGGGCAATGCAAAGCCTATCCAAAGGGAGACATTAATAAATGCGCTAAAATATCGGCAAGACAACAAAAAAGAGAACTTATCAATTTTTGACTGCGTTGGCTATATTTTTGCATTGGAAAACAATCTAAAATTTGTGACAGGAGACAAGGCATTTAAAAACAAGGAAAATGTTATATTCATCAAATAAAATGATAACCCAAAAGCAAATCTTAAAATATTTCAAATCACTCAAAGAACAAGCCGCAAACAATAATAGATAACTTTAAATATCAGTTGATAATTTATATTATCAAATGAAAATTTATAATATCAAAGAAAGAATAAAAGAGTATTTTTTCATGAATCCGACAGCAAAA
>CAZGTJ010000056.1:0-6575 GCA_964528545.1 uncultured Methanosarcinales archaeon | reverse complement strand
GCTAAGCAAAGGTTATGTAGTTAGTGCTCATGTCCCATTGGGAGGGGGCAGGCAGGAATATTTTCTTTTAAAGCCTGGATTGAAGGAAGGCAATTCACACTTTTTCCTTGTAAAAGCCATTGAAGCATATTTGCATCAATTTACAAAATATGTCAAGATTTATGCAGCTAACAAGCCAGATGTCGTTTTTATTGCTGGCAGAAAGAAAATAGCAATTGAAGTTGAGTCTGGCATTAATATGAATTACAAAAACAGAATGGAAGATAAAATTAAGTTTTTGAATAAGCATTATGATGACTGGTTTTTTGTTGTAACTCATTCTGATATGGCTTACACTTATTGCAAGCTTGGAAAAACATTCACAAGGAAAAATATTTGCAGCCAAATCAGGAGGTACTTTAGAAAATGACTTCCGACGAGACCTTTTGGAGCCTAATTATTTGGGTCCAAAAGGCAATTGCCGTCGGGAGATTTCGCACTTTCAGCGGATTTGGAGCCTAAATTTCATACTGATATAGATATCCAACAATATCAATCACTTTGGCTCCAAAAAAAGTCAGCTTTTAATACTAAAATGAACAAAAAGAAACCCATGGCAAAGCGCAAGAGCAAATTTATAGGATTTTTGTTTGCAATATTTTCAGGGCCAATCAGCTTTCTTTATGTAAGAAAAAGAAAGAAGACTTTGATACTTACAGCGCTCCTATTTGTCCCTTTCATCAACATCTGCGTTTACTTTTATTCGCTCTTTGGAATTATTGGAGATGTAAAGCAATTCAACAGCGATGTTGGAGGCAATGCACGATTCGGATTCGTCGTGTGCATGTGCCAGAACTTGGTTAGGCTAGGATGCAAATTTTGCTCACATTGCGGAGCAAAATTAGTCAAGGCATGCAGCTCATGCAAAGCATCCATTGGCAAAGATGAAAAATTTTGCAGCAATTGCGGGCATGCTCTTGCAGATATTGCAATTATCAAAAGCACAGCAAAGAAAAAGCTCATTGGCTGGCTTGGAACTGATTAATCACATTTAGATACTTAAGTGGGGAGTGGTGCATCAGAAAATGAAAACTCAAAAGGAATTGCTAAAAGCAATGGAAGAGGACTTTAAAATCACAAGAAAGGTTTTCCTCAATCTTAGGACTGGATGGTACGACAGAAGCAAAAATCAGGATAATCTGGTTTCTGCAAGCGAGATAACTACAGAACCTATCCAGGGAAGATACAGGATAAATCTTAATGATAATATTCTAAAAGTGCAAGAGTTCTTCTTTGACATTGAGTGGAGCCCTTTCACAGAAGATGGCAAAAAAATTGAAGTTGCCACTAAAGAAATTGTCAACCACTGCTTCTTTCGCTTAAAGAGAGCGGCCAAGAAGATCCTATTCATTTTGCTCAAATATGTCCCAAGGGATAAAATCTACATTAGGGTTTCAGGAACCGGATTTCACATTATCTTCTTTGCCCGAGGCCTTAGAACAATGGATGAATTTTTGCAAGTAACTGAATACCTTATTTCAAAATCAAACCTTCCCAATACCAAAAATGCAAGGGAGCTTGTCTTTGGCCTTGATAAGGATACAATTCTTTCTTCTGATAGGAAAATATCTGAATTTGGAAGCTGGAACAAGCTAAAGAAGGATTTCAAAAAGGAAGTGGATTACCTGAATTATGCAACTTACCTTAGCGCTGATGAATTCCTTAAGGCAGATTCATACCCTTTTTGCCCTGTTTTAAAAGATGTAAAATACCCTAAAAGATACGAAGCTTTTGCAATTCCAGCCCAGCTTATTGAAGATGCGAAGAATGCAATTCTGGATATTACTGATAATTCACAATTGTCAACAAAGTTACAAACTTCAGTAATTACTAGCTCAAGAACGATAATGGAGTTCAATGGTGATATTCCAATGGATGACCCTGCCTATCTGCTTGTCAAAAGCTGCAAATGCTACTGGAACATGCTAAGGGACAGGGATGCAACATGGTATGCAAGGCAGTTCTTGGTTAAGTTTTTGAAATATTCCATGAACCTGAATAAAGAGCAGATTCTTTTGCTGATTGGTAAGTACACGGGATGGTCTGATTATGATCCTAGGATTACTGCATTTTACGTAAATAAGCATTTTCGAAAAGGAACATGCGAAACTAAAGTTATGAAGCCGCCCAGGAAAAAAACTTTGATTAGATATGGGCTTTGTGATGGTACATGTAGGGATTGCGTATATAACCGAGTGATTATTTTATCTGACAAATTTACATAATGATGAACCTACCTATTGGTTTTACCACCAGCTTAGGGTACAAACAAGCATTTATTTTCCTATATTGGGAGTTGCTTGACCTAAGGTAATCAATGAATTTAGTAAGTCCTAGAGAACCTATAATTTCCATAAGGTATATAAACAGGTATGTAAATGATATATTGTTGGTCACCTTGCAGCCGTCATAGAGTGTAAACGAAAAGGATTTTGAGTGATATGAAAAGAGGTAAAGATTTAGGGTATAATTTCTTGTTCTATTTACATTTGTATAAAGTAAAACTTAAATATGGTCGGGTCTTACTACTGAATGAGGGGAGTCGTAATGTCTGATAAAGATATCACTATTTTTGATAAGATTAACCAAGTGGCAATTCTTGCTAACGACGTTAGGCTTAAGATTATGATAGCCTTATTTAATTCTGAATTTGTCAAATTCAATAATATAAAGTTGGGGACTAATTCGCACACTTCAGAGGAATTGCAACAAATTTTTAATATTAATACTGAAGAGCTTCATTTTCATTTAGATTTATTGTCCAATATGAGTCTAATAATGGAAGACAAAGAAATGAAAAAATGCTACCATATCACTGATAATGGAAAGAAGATTATGGAAGAATTTGGATTAAATAAGAAGATTGTCCAAGAAGAAACCAGTAAAATTACTGCTTCTTAAGCTTTAATATGTATGTAACTATTTTCTCTATATTTTTTAGGTCATCAATGAAGACCAAGTCATGAGAAGGTTTGTTGATAAAAGGTTCGATGGTTGTTTTGCTTATATTCATTTTTTTAGTTAAACAACGAGAGCTTGGGCGAAGACATTCCTTATAATCCGTGTGGGTACATTCATTAAAGCAAAGACCACGATATTCGGATTTTCTTGAATTTTTGCAGTGACGTGCGTTTTTATTACAAACTATAACTCCTAAACCATATTGCCTTTCTCCCGTATGAAAAGAAGCCTCTTCATGGGCACTCGCTGACCTTTTATCATCAATTAGAAAGACTCCTATGTCTGGTATGTGCCCAAGAATCCTTGAAAAAGTCATCATAGTGGATGTTTTATCTCGGCTATGAGCTTTTTTGAAGATTACCGTAGAAGTATTCGATTCAGATTTAATCTTACCAATCTTCACGTAATATAAACATTTGCCCGTTATAACCACGGCATTGTATTTTTTACAAAGTGATTTTGCAATTTTTTGGATCAATCGTATACCTTTATCGGAATGAGTACCGGTACTGAAAATTTCATTCTTTCCAAAAACACCAAAAATCTTAGAATTAGAATGTTCACTAAGAATTGAATCCCTTGTTTCCTTTGCTATACTTAGAATAACGGAATCAATTGGGCGCAAGCGCTCAACAATTTTCTCGATAAGCTCCTTAGCAAACGAAAATCTGTCATTTTTATCACTTAACATTAAGATACTAGTACATAATTAGTTTTTATATCTTTCGCATGATTCAAATCGTGCAGTAGTATGCTGAATAAATAGTTCATCACCGAAAAATTTATTGTTGGTTTGCTCTTCGCAAACGCAATCATAAATCTTTCCCTTCCTTTGAGGAAGGCTCCGGGTTTGATGTGCTTTGTTCTAAATTGATTTTTCTAATTCAGATTTTTTCTCATAGCCATGAAGAAAAAATCTTCGGAGGATGTAAAATGAAAGAAATTATCGACATAGATGGGCTTCCAATAAGCCCGGTTCTGACAAAATTTCATGACTCATTGAGAAGAATCGAAGAATTGTATAATCTTTCAGAGCTTAGCGAAGAAGGTGTACAGGTTGCACAACTACTTGAATCTAAGACAGAGATGCAGGTCTTGGACTTTATTGAATTTCGGAATTGTGATATGTCAATTGAGATGCGAGAGATAGAGCACTTGATTCTTGAAGGCCAGCAAAATGTTCGCATGGATGAGGAAGAATTTGAAGAATGGCTTTAGGTGGTTCACATGGCATACAGCTTAGAAATTCCCCAGGAAATGGTTAGGGACATGTACTTTATAAGAGAGAAGTCTGGCGTAAGCATAAGAAAGCAAATTCTCACATCAATCAAAAAGCACGTCGAAGAGAACAAGGAATATCTTGTCAAGTAATTCTAAAATGGTTTGGTACAATGGAACTAGGTGCAGTGATAATCGCCAGCACAATCACGGCAGGTTCCCAAGAATAATTCTTGATCCTGAAAGGCTTTCCCAGATGTATTATGCAGGAACTCCAATCAGGGATATTGCAGCAAGCTTGAATTGCTCTGTCCCAACAGTAAAAAGGCACCTTAAGCAAATGATTCCCCAAAAGCTTAGAAGATACAAATTTTATTACTCTGCCTCCAATCCGGTCAACCAAAATATAGCAAAACTATACACTACTAATCATTTCTCAACATCAGTAATTGCAAGAATGGTTAATCTCTGCGATGAAACTGTCAGAAAAAGACTGCAAAAGACAGGAATAGAATTGCGTAAGAGAAATTTCAAAAATGTTGAAACTTTTCATCCAAAGAATCTTAATAGAAAGGAAAACAAGTTCTATGCGATTGAAGACCTTAATGAATTCAATCAAACATTAATTAGATATTACTGCGAAATGCAGTCTTATTATCAGATTGCCCTCGCCCTCCAGATTGACAGGGGCACGGTTAGCCGAAGAATTAGGTTTCTTCGCAAGTTGCATGCATTCAAGACGAGATTCTGCAAGAGGTGCAACAATCTTTACAGGTTCATGGTCACAGAAAAGCAAAAGAATTCAAGAATTTGCGGAAGATGCAAGATAACACCTTTCGCAAACCCGAAAATAAAAATCATTTGTCAGGAAAATCATCCTCAGCAAAATAGCTTAGACCTATTTTCTTCAAGTCGTTCTGTGCGCACAGGTCCATAATATTTTCTGACAACTCAATGTACTCGTGCAGGTCAAGCACAGCTTGTATTCCATATTTTTTCAAAATACCGAATACTGTCAGTTCATAATATTCCCTCATGCCCAAGCGAAATCCGCTTCGGCACAATTGCTGAACTATTTTTTCCACTTTGTCGCTTCTCATTTTTGCCTCCATTGGCATTCGCCAATACCAAAAACTCGAAGTCCAAAGTGAAGCCAGCCTTCCATGGTGCAGATACATAAAATTTTCAGAAAGAATTTCTCGTAGTACAAGAAATCCCGTTAGGGGAAAATTTTAGTTAGCTGCAACTCGCTAGCCGAGTAGTGGAAGGCTTCCTATCTTAAGAAAAACTACCTTTTAATCATTAAAGATTAATTATTTATAATTTGGAATGCGGATTTTTCTTTATGGAAAATGGAATTTTATGCATACAGGGAAATAAGGGTACGATGTGCGTGGACATTGAAAAAATGCTTAAGCGCAAATGTTAATTTACAATATTAAATCCAGTTAAAACCTATATTTAACCCTTAAAGGATAGGTTGTTATAATTCCTTTCTAATTATATTTAGTTGAGAATGAAGGAATTATCCACCTCTTTTTTCCTTCCTTCTTGATAATTAAAGTAATGGAGGTGATAAAATGGCAAGAGGAAAGGGCAAAGGATGTGGCTGCTAACTGCAGCCCTTTTATTATTTATAAAGATTTACGGAGGAATCAAAAATGGAAAAAGCTAAAGTAGCAAAAATATCCAAAGAGAAAAAAGTTACAATTTACACAACAAAAACTTGTCCTTGGTGCATGAAAACAAAGGAATTCTTTAAGGCAAACAATGTAAAGTACTCGGAGATGGATGTGGGTGTTGATGAAAAAACAAGAAATGAGCTTTTTGAAAAATCAGGACAATTTGGTGTTCCGGTGATTGACGTGAATGGAACAATAATAATTGGCTACAATAAAGACGCACTTATGAAAGCACTTGGAATGTGAGATGTACGACACAATAATCATAGGGGCGGGATGTGCAGGATTAGCTGCTGCAATGTATGCGGGCAGGCTCAGTCTTAAAACTCTGCTCATTGGAGATAATATTGGCGGGACAATAACATTAACTGATGTTGTTGAAAATTACCCAGGTTTTATTAAGTTGACTGGACAAGAATTAGCAGACAATCTAAGGAGGCATGCAGATGAATATAAAATAGAGAAAGTAGAGGAAAAAGTTACCAAGGTAAGAAGAAATCATAACTGCTTTATTGTTGAAACTAGCGAAGGCCAAACTTACCAAAGCAAAACGATAATATTTGCAACAGGCACTAAATGGAGAAAGCTAAATGTACCAGGCGAAATAGAATTTGCGAATAAAGGTGTTCATTATTGCGCCTTATGTGACGGAGCTGTTTATCAAAACAGGATAGT
>CAZGTJ010000055.1:5805-6577 GCA_964528545.1 uncultured Methanosarcinales archaeon | reverse complement strand
GGAAGCGCCTTGCAGTAATTCACATCGTTGTTTTTTATTGCAATAATCAGTCTGCATTTGTCCTGCGATTCTTTTGTTCTTAGTTCGCTGCATTTACCAGGATTCTTGGTTTCAAGCACAACTCCTGTAAGGCAAACTTCCCTAAACACACTTTCAACCTGCTTGTTTTCAGCGACTATGGAATCACATATTTTTTGGTCTTTTCTTATGATTGCAACGGATGCGACGCATTGATTTTTTTTAATGTCGTCATCAAAAGTATCCGAGCAGTATTTTAAGTCGCCGTTCAGAAGCGCTGTGCATGATTTCCGGCCTTCTTCCGAACTTACAGAATTGCAGGCTTCAAGGCTGTTGCTTTTGACAGCAATCTCATAAATGCAATTGTCCCTTTTCAGGTCATTCTTGTAGCGGCTGCACTCTTCTATTTTCTCGCTTACCTCATTTTTAGAACAGGAAGTAATCAAAACCAATAAAATGAAAATTAGGAGATATTTTTTCATTACAATAAAAAATCAGGTAAAATCAAAATTTCTTGAATTGCGCGGCAGTGTCAATCAAGTCGACGTGGCCTAAAAAGATAGACCTGCAGCAGTACCTGTTTAGCCCAATCTCGTCAAGAAGTTTTTTTCTGTCTTCCCCCTTTGCGACTCTTTCAGAGAATTTTTCCCATAAGTGCGCAATTGGCTTTCCGCAGCTCCAGCATCTGATTGGTATTATCATTTTTTGCCTCCGAGTTTTACGATAAGACAAGCGAAATTTTTATTTCGCGCTG
>CAZGTJ010000055.1:0-5795 GCA_964528545.1 uncultured Methanosarcinales archaeon | reverse complement strand
TTAACGATAGCTTTTTTGCACTTTACTTCTTGCCTTTCCATGCCTGTTTGGCTTGTGAGTTTCTTTTCTTCTTACATCAGCAACGAGCATATTCCTGTCGTAATTCAGGAATGCTTCCCTTAATTTCTCGCCCTTTGCAAAGTCAGCAAGCGCCCTTGCAATTTCAATTCTGGCCGCATCCGCCTGGCTGGAAACCCCTCCGCCATCGACCCTGACCTTGATGTTGACCTTGTTTGCAACTTCTCCAGCCAAAATCAAAGGCTCTTGAAGCTTCAGTTTTGACATCTTTGGCTCTATGTTCTCGACAGGGACATGGTTTACTGTAATCAATCCATTTCCCTGCGTTAAAGTTGCTCTTGCAATCGCGCTTTTTCTTTTTCCTGATGTGATTATGTTTTTCATAGCTTGCCTCCAACGGCCTTGCAAATATCCTTGACTTTTGTGTAATCAACCGACCTTAGCTTGCCAGCTTTTGCATTTTCAAGCATGACTGGTTTTTCATTTTTCAAATTGTCAGGAACTCCTATGTGGCACTTGATGTTCTTGTAAGCTTCTCTTCCCCTGTTTCTTTTCCAGGGAAGCATTCCTCTGATTGTCCTTCTGACAAAAAACTCCGGCTTTCTGTAAAAATATGGGCCCTTGTTCGGAGCTTTCCTGTTTATCCTTCTTAAATATGATGCAAGAACTGCTTCCTTGTTTCCTGAAACAACTGATTCTTCGCAGTTTATGATATCAACTTTCTGTCCCAGCATCGCCTGCTTTGCGGCAAATGTCCCCATTCTTCCCAATATAGCATCTTTTGCGTCAATTATCATTTAACTCTCTCCGTAATTTTCTCATTTTCATCCCATTACCCTTATCCTTTTTCCGCTCGGATTTGACTTGCTTAACTCAAGCAAAGGAACAATTTTTGAGCCGTTCTTTTCAATTTTTTCTTTCGCTCCATCTGAAAACTGGAATGCGCTAATTGTGATTTTATGGTCTAAATTTCCTGCCCCAAGAACTTTTCCTGGCACAACAACAATCTCATTTTCTTTCGTATACCTGCTTAAGCTTGATAAATTGATTACCCTTCTTTGCCTTGTAGGCTTCTCTAAGTCGGTCGCCACCCTATCCCAGATTGCAGCCTTTTGCTCGCTGCTTCTCTTCTTTAATTCCTGTATCAGACCAACCAACATAAAGTTGCTTGGTCCTGTTCTCTTGCTCATTTTAATTGAATTTAATATTTTTTATCATGAATGCGGGGGACGTGATTCGAACACGCGCACCCTCTATGGGATAAGGCCCTCAACCTTACGCATTTGACCAGGCTCTGCCACCCCCGCAAACGAAGTGAGCGGGCACATTGGATGTTAGCGAGTAAGCCCGCATAAGCGGGATTTATTTGGCGTTCTTGAGAGCTTCTGCAAACTCATCAAGCTGCTGGTCGAACAATTCCATTGCCGTTGTGACAATCTCTTTACAGCTTAGCTGTCCGAACGATTCTATCGTGAAAACAAAATCAGTATCGCTTGCGCTTACCTTGACATTCTTGTCTATTCGTGAAAAATCAATTGACAAGTCGCAGTTCAATACTTTGTCCTTGTTCACGGTCAATTTTCTGTCCTTTAACTCGAAAACATTATTGTGGTCGGCTTCTATTATTGCCTCAGGATTTTTTACATCTCCTGTGATTTCAATTACCGGCTTGTATTTGTAGTAAGCGTGGCATGGGCTCCATTTGACGTGCTGCTTTCCTGTTCCTAGAACAGCTGTTGCCTCCAATTCCAAAGCCTGTCCTTTCAGGAGCTTTACAATTGGCATCTCCCCATAAACCGGCTTTACAGCAGGGTCTTTTGATTTTATTTCAGAAGCATAGATATACCCTGAGCTTTTGGAGGTCTTTAAAACCATCTTTAGCTGGCACCTGTTGCACCCTTTGCCTTCGCATTTGCACTTGCCCGGCAAATTATATGATTTTAAGTCCGTCTTTAATGGAATCAAGCCCATCCTGTGGGCCACCATCTCGTCATAAAGTATTGTGTTGTTTTTTGAAAAATCAATATCCTCGATCGCCATTGTAGGGACTTCATCAATCATCAATCTTCGCAGAGTGTTCGCGAAAACTGGAGTCGAGTCTTTAAGCAAAAATGTCAATTTTCCTTCTTCCTTGTCGTTTTCTAAAACTCTTACTTCCATGGCCTTATACTCTCCTACCCCTTCTTCCTCCTTTTTTCCTGCATCCGTCGTGAGGGAGCGGAGTAACCTCTTCAATGATCCCAATTCTTAATCCCATTCTTGAAAGCGCCCTTATTGCCGCCTGAGCTCCAGGCCCTGGTGAAACTGGTCCGTTGTGGCCTCCAGGCGCCTTGATTTTAACGTGGATTCCCGTAATTCCCTTGTCCATCGCAGTTTCGGCCGCTTTTTTTGCGGCTATCATTGCCGCCGTTGGGCTTCCTTCCATCCTGTCGGATTTAACTACCATTCCGCCTGAGCCTACAGCAAGCGTTTCCGTTCCTGTAATGTCAGTTATATGGATAATTGTGTTATTGTAAGAAGCGTAAATGTGCGCAATTCCCCATCTTTGCGGCCTTATTTCTGTCATTTTATTCAGCTCTTGCCTCTGCCTTTTTCGGCTCCTCTTTTATGATTTTTACACCATGCATCATTTGGATTGTCGGCTCTTCCTCAATCGAAACCAAGTATGAAGGGGTTGTTACGATATTGCTTCTGACTGCAATGTGCTCGTGAGTTATGAACTGCCTTGCCTGAAGCATTGTTGCCGCCATGCTTTTTCTAACAAGCAAGGTTTGCAGTCTTCTCTCCATCAAATCTTTTAGTGTCAAGCTTAATACATCCTCTACTTTTGCATCTTTTTTTAATAGCCCAAGCCTGTTTAGCCTGTTTAATAGCTGCTGCTTTTCAACCTCGGATTGTGCATCTCTTCTGGCGATAATGTTCTTTGCCCTGTTCATGTAGTCTCTTAGCATCGAATCCATCTTCCAGATTTCATTCTTTCTTCTAAGGCCGTACTGCTTTAATATGCCTTTTTCAGCATCAATCCTGTCCTTTTGCCAAGGATGCCCAGGCTTGCTGAATTTTTTTCTTTGCTTTCTTGGATCTCCCATTTTATTGTGCTATAGCGACTTATGGCCTGCCTGCTTTTGCCCCTTCTTTTCTTTTGACGCCGAGAACTTTTCCCTTGTTTTTCCTGAAGTTCGACTTTGTTCTTTGCCCTCTTACCGGAAGCCCGGCTATATGCCTTACTCCTTTGTAAGATTTCATCCTCTTCATCATTTTAATGTCGTTATCCTGAGTAAAAGTTAGTGCTGTTCCGGTCAAGTGCCTGTTTTGGTTGTCTTCCGGATCCATCTTTCGGTTAAACATCCATGAAGGAATGCTGAATTTTGCAGGATCTTTTATCACATCATCAATTTTTGTGATTTGATTATCATCGAGGTATCCTGTCTTGATTCTTTTGTCGATGTTGGCCGCATTCATGATAGCATTCGAGAACATGTAGCTAACTCCCTTTATTTTTGTCAATGCATTGAAAACTAGCTTATTGCCATCCAAGTCGGTGTTTGCAATTCTTACGAAATACTTTAATTCAGGTTTTTGTTCCGCCATATCGTTTGTTTTTAATGAACAATTTTGAATTTTTAATATTAATTATCCACTTTTTGTGAACAAGCCGCGAGAACTCAGCATAAAGTAACAAGGATTTCTCCTCGAAACCCTAAAAATGTCGGAAAATCTATGATTCCCTGACATCCCAAACAAGTTGGGTAAGCTCTTATGAACTCGGGCTTTTTTATAGGTTACGGGATACGATGAGTGTTTATAAAGGTTGTTGTTTTCTGGCAAATAAAACTCTAATCTTCCTTAAACACCCATCCCGATATTAAGTAAAACATTGCAATAAAAACAACGCCTGCAAGAATCACTCCAATCTCTCCTATTCTTTTCTCAAAGAAATTCATGAGGAGAAGAAATCCGAAAATCACAATTAATATCCTAATCAATGTTCTCCCAAAAACTCCTGGGTTTTTTCTGTTATGAGCATCGTGCATTTAATCATCATCATTCTTGCCGCTCAATTCAGGCGCTAAATTCGTTATCGAAGCAAGCTGCTTTGACAAATCCGTTTCTGGCCCATATGAAACCAGTATTTTATCCAAGTCATTAATAACATAATCTCCAAACTCATTGCTGGCTTTTCCATTTACGTAAAATTTTAATTTTTTATTGCCATCATTGCAATACTTCGTGCCTTCAAACGTCAGGCAATTATTGTTAACATACAAATTTACAGACCTAATCATATGCCTTATCGTTAGTCCTGTTGCGTGAATGTGGATCACGTCCCCAATTCCTTCCTCGAAATGTACGAAATTATTGTGGGTATCTTCAATCTGGTATTTTTTCTGCGAAAAATCAACAGTATCCCCATTGATGTAAACTTTGACATCTGCATGCAGATGGGCAGAATTCAAGGGGCCGATTCCGCTTAACTTTTGAAGCTGCAGGTTAAAATTATCCGCTTTCTGGAAATTTGAGCTGACCCTTTGAAGATCAGCTTCAGCTGAGTTCCTCGAAAGCCACTGCCACACAAAGATCACAAAGAAAATAAAAACAAGAGAATATAAAATAAACTCCTTCTTTTTCATTTTACTGCTGCTGGGCCTGTATTACTTCGTTTTTTGAAAGGTCCTTATAGCTTCCAAGCACATTAAGCTTTCTAAAGACATATGAACCGTCTTTTTCAACTGAAAAGAACTGCTTCAGGCCTGCGCTTGCAGGATAGGCTGCCACATCCCCTTGGACTATCACGGTTGGGACATTTGTTATATTGTACCTTGAAACCAGTTCCTTTCCTTTTGCATCGCTTACATCAAATTTTTCTTCCTTGATAAGCTTCATTCCGACATTTCCTTCCAGAATCTGCTTGTGCGTATCAACATTATAGCATTCTATGCATGACTTGTCCGCAAGGTAAATCGCGCTTACTTCTCCCCTCAGCTTGTTTGTTGTCAGGTTTATATAGGGCGGATAAGGGACTCTCAGGACAAAAAACCCGTCCGATTCCTTCGTGCCAACTTGAGGCCATGCCTGGTTGATTATGCCATATTCAGATGCTTCCTTTGATAATATAATCGAAGGGGCAAAACCAATCCTGTACTTCTCAATCAGGCTTTTTCCTTCCATGCTTGAAGTCAAGAACTCTCTTTTGTCGGAAATCTTGACTCCCACAGCCTCAATCTGATTGATTAGCCCGTTTATGTCATTGCAACTCTTGCAGTTATCATCTTTTAATGCATAGACCGTGACCCTTCCCTCGATTTTTCCTGTGTTTGGGTTTGTGTAAGGGGGGGCTAAAGTTGCAACGACAATTGCATCATCTATCTTTTCAAGCCCTTCAAGCTGAAGCTTTTCAGTTTCTCCCTTTATCAGGACAGCAGGGACTTTTTCAACCTTATATTTCTCAATCAGGCTTTTGCCCTCTTTTGAATCATATTCAATAGACGTTTCGCTCGTTATGTTTGCGCTCATTGATTTTATGCTGCTTACAACAGTTGACATGTCAAAGCAGTCAGCGCATTTTGAGTTCTTAATTGTCAGAAGCTCGATTTTCGCTGGTCTTGCGATTTCCTGTGCAGCCTGCGTGCTCTTCTTTAGCTCGCTTGATATTCCAAAAATAAAAACCACGTTTATAATCATAACAATTCCAAGAAGGACTGCAAGCCCGAGAAGTATTTTCTCAGCATCCCATTTTTTCTTTTTATGCTCTTTATGATATTCCATTTTTAACCTCA
>CAZGTJ010000054.1:0-6649 GCA_964528545.1 uncultured Methanosarcinales archaeon | reverse complement strand
TGGGGCATTGCCTTCAAATGTAGGAGGAGGGTATAATTTAAGGGCGATTTTAAGAAGAGCGCTGTCCCTAATTGACAAGTACAAATGGCAGATTGATTTGCCGGATGTGTGCAAGCAACATGCAGTATACCTCAAGCCGTTGTTTCCCGAGCTAAGCGAAAATCTGGATGAAGTTGTAAAAATCTTGGAAGTTGAGAAGCACAAATATGAGGCGACAAAGCAGAAAACGAAGAAGATATTGGAAGGAGTTTTTGGGAATAAAGTGCTCTCTTATGGCAAAGAACAAGAAAAAGCGCTAAAAAACATTGCTGAAATATCGTTAAAAAAAAATATCGAAAATAATCTAATAAAATTATATGATAGCCAAGGCATTGATCCGGAATTAGTAAAAGAAGAAGGCAAGAAATTCGGAATACTTGTTGATGTTCCGGACAACTTTTATGCCAGAGTTGCAGAATTGCACGAAAAGCAGGAACAGGAGCATGCAACCAAAAGGGAAGAAAAGCTGGACCTTGAAGGCATACCAGGGACAAAAGCGCAGTATTACTTTGATTATTCAAAAAGCAAGTTCAATGCAAAGATCCTGAAAATCATTGACAACAAGGTGATTTTGGACGAAACTTATTTCTACCCTACAAGCGGCGGCCAGGTGCATGATTTGGGAAGTATACAAGAGCATGAAGTTGAGGATATTTTCAAGCAGGGCGGCATTATAGTTCACGTTCTTAAGGACTCAAACGGACTAAAAGAAGGGCAAAATGTAAGCTGCGAGATTGATCTGCAAAGGAGGCTGCAATTGGCAAAGCACCACACATCGACTCATATCGTAAATGCCGCCGCAAAAAAAATACTCGGTAACCATATCAATCAGGCAGGAGCGAAAAAGGACATTGACAAGGCGACCATCGACCTGACGCATTACCAAAGCATTTCCGACGAGGAACTGCAAAAAATTGAGCATGAGGCAAACAGGGTTGTCAAAAGCGCGATTGAGGTGCAAAGCTCGTTTTTGCCAAGAACAGAGGCAGAGCAGACTTATGGTATGAACATTTATCAGGGAGGGGCCGTCCCTGGAAAAAAATTAAGAATTGTATACATTAAGGGGATTGATGTTGAGGCCTGTGGCGGCACTCATCTGCACAACACTTCGGAAGCAGGGGAAATCAAAATTTTGAAGGCTACAAAAATAAGCGACGGCATTGTCAGGCTTTATTTTACGGCAGGAGAGGCAGCCCAAAAAGAGAAAAGTGGGGCAGAATCAATATTGCACGAGTCTGCAAAAATGCTTAATGTGAAAGTCGAGCAACTGCCTGAACGAGTAAATGAACTGTTTGAGAAATGGAAAGCTGCAAAAAAAGCGATTGAAAAAGGAAAGCAGATTGATTTGTCAGAGCTTGAATTGAAGTCGACTGAAGTCTTTTCAGGCGATGTTTTGGGGGCAGTCGCAAGGAATCTGAAGACGCAGCCGGAGCATGTAACTAAAGCCATTAAGAGGTTTTTGAATGAATTGGAAGAAATAAAAAGAAAAATAAAATAAAAATTAATGTGGTGTTCCAAATACAGTAGAAACTACATCGCTTAGTTCGTCTGCAAATAAATTGGTTGTAAATCTTTGCCCATTAGGCGGTATTTTTGCCCTGACTTGTACATTTGTTTTTCTTTCGCCTGGGACCTTTGTCTTAGACTTATAAATTTTAACCTGAATATCACTATCATGGGATTCGAAGGGATTTCCTCCAAATTTTGATAAAATAGACAGGTAACCTCCCCTTATTGCAGATTCAACGAGCGCGTAGTCTTGCGGATGACGTACAGGCGAAGCCCTTACCGTCACAAATGAATGTCCGCTCTGAATGTGAGATTCATATACCCTCTCAAAAACTATATTGTCGTACATTTTAATCACCCTCTCCTTGCTAAATCATCAGTTTTGTAGGACCTTAAATACATCCCGCCCTTACTTTGTATCATACTAATTATTTCGTTCATATTATTTAGGCTGCCTCGCGGAAACATAACTCCGTTTGAACCTTTAAGATAGAAAACAGATGCGTGGCCTTTGCATGGAATCCAAGATTCATCATATGGGACTGCAATATATATGCCGCCAGCATCACTCTCGGCCTTTATTTCATTTGATTCAAGAGATTCACGTGCAACTATTCTAACAAGCCCCATTGTAATTGCATTTTCACTCATTTCGTTACACCTTCCATATTTTATTTTCTAACACATTCCAGAATTAATCAATGCAAGGCCCCTTAAAGAATATGTTAGCTTTTGGGGTTTATACCAGCAGAAGCAGAACTAGCAGAAACAGCAACGATTGCAAAATTAATTTTCCGCCAGTCATTTTTGTAAGATATTGAAAATATAAGCTATTTTTAAATGTTTTTATTTTGGATGAACCTAGTCAGTTTGGACTGTTGTTTTATGTTTTTTAGCAGGATGCTCTCGTTTAAAAGAAAATCAGCATTGTAGTCGAACTTTTTCTTGACAAGCTTACGGGCATATTCAATCATTAAATCTTTTGAGGAAAATCCGATTCCTTTGTCGAGAACAGATTTGCGGGCGCTTTCACGCGTTACCCAGACCCCAAGCGGCATCGTATACTCGTTCGTTATGAACCTTAAAGCCAAAACAGATGCCTGCCTTTTCATGTCCTTTAACTTTTCCAAAACTGCAAGCCTTACTGTGTAGTATCCTCCAGCTGTGTTTTTGGCATAATCCTTTCTTCCATAGTTATTCTCAAAATCCGTCGTGAAATTCGTTCTTTTGCTGAATTCATGATCCGGGGCAACATAAGTTTCAAACAATTCATAGCTCCAGATTTCCGGGAACATTAAAATCAGGTAGTAATTTCCAAGATAGCTTCCAAAGAAAGCAGAATAAGTAGACACTTCATTGGATTTTTTTATTTCCTCAATTAATTTTTTTCCGATTATATCATCTGTCGCCGTTATGGACCACCTTGTCGGAACTAATTTGCGGTCTTTTTTTATCCCCAAAGTCCCAACGCTAAGAAGCCTGCTAAGAAAATTTTCATCGAACTTATTTTCATAAAGGTATGAAATCGAATCATTTGCTTTTAAGTCAGTGTCCTCAAAAACTTTGTAGACTTTGGTATGTATCTTTGGATTCTCAGCCAGCTCAATTTTTTTTAGCTTTGCGTTTGCGCCTGTTGGAGCCATATAAGAATCCAAATTTAATTGGAATTTTGGCTTTTCCTTCAGGATAATTTCAACATCCACCGGCATTGATGACATTGCGACATCCTGGGAAATTTCCAGAAACTTTATTCTTTTTTTTATATTCAGGTTTTGCCTTGAATTTATAAGTGAGGAGCGAAAATCAACGATTCTTGGAATTTCATAATTGTGCGATGACCAATATTTTGGCGCGTCAAAAAGCCAGGAATCCTTGCTTTGCTCCGGCGGAGCCATTATTCCGACATTAATGTTAGGGTACCCAAATCTTCCAACAAAAGGAGCGACTGCATCGCTTGTAAACTGCTCTTTTTGCAGAATGTTTTTTGATCTGAAAACAGCATTGTTTCTTGCACAAATCGGGCATTTTCCTTTTCCACAATCGCCTAGCTGATCGTAGCCTTTGTGCTGCTTGGACGGTATGTTCATTAATTAAGCAAGGACGAGAAATAATATAAAGATTTGGATTGGAAAGATTTGGAACTTTGAACAAAAACCCTTAAATAACAATTAGTTTCCTTGCCAATAATGGCATTAACAAGAGTTCAAATAGAGCATGCAAAAGAAGAGCTCGATAATTGCAATAATCCGCTTTTTTTCTTTGATGATGACCAGGACGGACTCTGCTCTTTTTTGCAGCTTTATAGATATAAAAAAGAGGGCAGAGGCATTATTGTTAAAACAACGCCTGCCTTAAGCCCAATTTTCCTAAAGAAAGTTCATGAGTATGGCCCTGATAGAATTTTTATTCTTGATGTGGCAAATGTGGACGAAGAGTTTTTGGAATCTGCAAAGGCACCGATTGTTTGGATAGACCATCACGGAACCGAGCAAAAGAAAGGTGTGAGCTATTATAACCCAAGGGCAAATGACAAAGATGATAATTTCCCAACTTCATATTTATGCTACCAGATTGCGCAGCAGGATTTGTGGGTTGCAACTTTGGGATGCGTTGCAGACTGGTTTATACCGGATTTTATCGAGGACTTTAAGAAAGAATACGGCGATTTGGTTGAGCAGCCGTACAAAAGCGCGCCTGACATAATTTTTAATTCAAGGCTTGGAAAACTAATCAGGATATTCTCGTTTATTCTTAAAGGCGATAACAGGGAAGTAATGAGATGTGTAAAAATTTTGACACGGATCGAAAGCCCATACGAAATTCTGGATAGGTTGACACCTGAAGGCAGACTTATCTATAAAAGATTCGAGCAAACCAATAAGCTTTACGGACCGCTTTTAAATGACGCGCTTAAAGCAGCCAAATCAACCAAATCAAAAATTATCGTTTTTAAGTATGAAGATGACAAGTCAAGCTTTACAAGCGATTTGTCAAACGAAATAATTTATAATTTTCCGGATAAGATTGTCTTTATTTGCAGGGAGAAGGGAGAAGAAGTGAGATGCAGCCTTCGCTCAAGCAAGATTATTATGCCACCCCTGATTGAAAAGTGCCTTGTTGGGTTAAAGGGTTATGGGGGAGGGCATGAGCATGCCTGTGGATTAAATGTTGTGAAATCTGATTTCGAGGAGTTTATGAGGAGATTCAAAGAAATGGTTTGAGTGCACACTAAACCCTAAAATTCAGGTTTATCAAATTCAGAATTTCCTCTTTCAGGTCGAGATTCTTCTTGTCTTTTGAATGGTAGTTATAGAGGTCAACGTTTTCCTTTTTTATTTTTGAGTTCATCCTTGTTATTTTCTCATTGACCTTGTTTAGCCTGGAAATTAGCATTGCAACCTTGTTTTTTATCTCATTTTGCACGGAGAGCAAAAGAAGCTTCGAACAGTCATTGTTGATATAGAAAATCTTGCTTCCTCCAAATGTCTTCTGCTCTTCCCTGAGAAGCTCCTTTATCACGTCTGAAAAGCCGCTTGTCCTTATGCTCAAAACCAGCGCTTCCTTGTACGCATTTGACTTCACAAGGTGCATCTCCACAGAATCGTTTCCGGACTCCATATCGCTTTTGAACTCGTCAAACTCAGTGTCACCAAGCTTAAACTCAGAAAAATCTATAGCATCAATGCTCCTGTTAAAATCTATATGTGGAATTACATTCTTATAGTTTAATTCCATTTTTTGCCCCCAATGCACTATTAAGACGAACTAGTATATATATTTACCTATAAATATAATCAAAACCCCCATATCACAATGGGCAAGCCAAACAATGAGCTTTAAATAAACTCACTTTGTTCGTGATTTAATTTTATTTGGCAAAAATTTAAATAATCTCGCCATATAGGCATTTTCATGGAGGATACCGTCTCAAGCAGCCAAGATAGTGTAGCTACCAGCACGCCCCAAATAGTCATAGCTTCGGAGGAGAAAAAGGCCACGAAAATCAATAGGATAATTATGCAGGGATTTAAGAGCTTTGCAAAGCACACCGAGATTTTATTCGGGCCGGGGTTTAACTGCATCCTAGGGCCGAACGGGGCAGGAAAAAGCAATGTCCTTGACGCGCTTTGCTTTGTTCTAGGAAAATCATCCTCAAGAGAATTAAGGGCAGAAAAGTCAGCAAACCTTATCTACAATGGCGGCAAGACAAAAAAACCCGCCAGGCAAGGTGAGGTTTCAATTTACTTTGACAACACTATCGGAATTTTCCCCGTAGAAGGAAACGAAGTGAAGATAACAAGGATTGTGCGGGAGTCAGGCCAATCAATTTACAGGATAAATGACAAGACAGTAACAAGACAGCAGGTTTCAAATCTTCTCTCGCTTGCAAAAATAGACCCTGACGGCTATAACATTATCCTGCAAGGGGACATAGTCAGGCTTGTTGAGATGCACCCCGACGAAAGAAGAGTTTTAGTCGAGGATATTGCAGGTATTTCAATTTACGAGGAAAAAAAGCACAAGGCAATGCTCGAACTAGAAAAAGTAGAGCAGCATTTAAGGGAAACGGAGCTGATTCTAACCGAGAGAAGCACGTACCTTAAGGAGCTTAAGAAAGACCGGGACCAGGCCATGAAATACAAGGAGATGAACGACAAGATAAAGATGAACAAGGCTTCCTACCTGAAAATACAAATTGACAGGAGAGAAAGCGACAAAAAAGAGCTCCAGGAAAGAATGGACTTGGGGAACAGGCAGCTTGCATCGCTAAGGGAGAAAATCCAAAAATTAAAATCAGACAGCGAGGAAAAAAGAAAGCAAATTGAGGCAATCTCAAAGGAAATCGAGGAGAAAGGAGAGACAGAACAATTAAAGCTCAACAAGGACGTAGAGGGCCTTAAGATAGAAATTACAAAGAACGGCTCGAGAATTGACTCGCTAAAAAATGAATTGAACAAAATAAGGCAGAGAAGAAGCGACCTTAAGTCAAGCGTCGATGAGGTAAACGAAAAAATAAGCAGGCTTGCCAAGGAGAAAAATGAACACGAGGGGCATATAAACGCAAAAAACAAGGACAAGGAAACCATACAGTCAAAGATTG
>CAZGTJ010000053.1:1663-6677 GCA_964528545.1 uncultured Methanosarcinales archaeon | reverse complement strand
CAATTGTTTCCTTCAATTCTGAAATTGGGACCCTTACCTGCTCTGTCGTGTCCCTGCTTCTTAATGTAACTGACTGGTCCCCAAAAGTATCAAAGTCAACTGTGATGCAAAGCAAAACGCCGATTTCATCAGCTCTTGCATACCTTCTTCCAATCGAGCCTGACGTATCAAAAATCGATGTCCAGTTTTTCTTCAAGTCTTCATGGATCTGCTTTGCCTTTGCAACAATGTCATCTTTATTTGAAACAAGAGGGAATACTCCAATTTTTACAGGCGCAAGCTTTGGGTGCAGTTTTAGGACTACATTTTCCCTTTGCTTGTCAAAATGATATGCATCAAACATGAAAACCAGGAAAGCTCTTTCAACCCCCTGCGCAGGCTCGCAGATGACGTGAGGGACTATTTTTTTCTTCTGCTCCTCATCAAAAATTGTAAGATCTGCGCCTGATTTTTCCATGTGCTGCTTCAAGTCAAAGTCTGTGCGGTTTGCAAACCCCTGCAGTTCCTTCCACCCAAAAGGAAAATTGTACTCCAAGTCCCATGTGTCAGTTGCATAATGAGACAATTCGTCCCTTACATGCTGCCTTATCCTGAAATTGTCAGCATAAGCTCCAAGCGAAACAAACCATTTGTGCATTGAAGCAAGCCAGTACGCATGCCATTTTGTCTTTATTATCTTGTCATGAAGGGCCTTTCTTATCGGCATTTTTTCCATTTCCTTGTTATGGATCTGCATGTACTCTGAATAAACATAAATTTCATGGTTTATGACCTCGTCAATGCACGGGCAATCCTCATACTTGTCAGGGTGCACAAAATACTCAATCTCCATTAATTCAAATTCCCTCATCCTGAAAAGAAAATCGCGAGGAGAAATTTCGTTTCTGAAAGCTTTCCCCACCTGTGCAATGCCAAAAGGAAGCTTTAATCTTGCATTTTCCGAGACAAGCCTGAAATTGACAAACATCAATTGCGCTGTCTCGGGCCTTAAGTACGAAGCCGAATTTTCTGTTTGCACAGGCCCAACATTTGTCGAAAACATCAGGTTGAATTTTTTGACCCCGTTTAATTCATTTCCGCATCTTTGGCACTTTACCTTTTTTTCTGTAATTATTTTTTCCATATCCTCCATTGGCATTCCTGCGGTTGGAATTTTTAATTTGTCCTCGATTAGCTGGTCAGCCCTGAACCTTGAGCCGCAAGCCTTGCAGTCTATGACTACGTCTGTAAACCCCGCAGCGTGGCCCGACGCAACCCAAACTTTTGGATGGTTGATTATTGAGCCGTCTACCCCAACAATGTCGTCTCTTTGGGAGACAAAGCTCTTCCACCATTCGTCCTTGATGTTCTTTTTTAGCTCGGATCCAAGATGCCCAAAATCATAAAACCCCGCAAGCCCTCCGTAAATCTCAGAATCAGGATAAACAAAGCCTTTCCTCTTGCAGAAGGCTGCCATTTCCTCTATGGTTATTTTTGGCTTTTCCATTTTATTTGAAGAACATCCTGTATATAAACGCAGCTAGCAAAACGCCAAGGAGCGCATACAAAGGCCAGAATTTTCTGGAAAATTCGGCAAAGTTCATACTGGCACCCACCCTTCAGGGTGCTTTTTCCAGTCCATAATGTGCTCGAGCTGCTCTCTTGTAATATACTTCTTGTTCAGGGCGGTCTGGACAAAGCTCGTGAAATTTGTCAGTGTCAATATTTTTGTATTTGCACTTTCAAAACTCTCTTTTGATTTCACAAGTTCGTAGGTGAATATGGCAATGCAGTGCTCCACAACCGCTCCCCTGCCCCTTAAAGCGTTAATTGCTCCAATCTAGCTTCCTCCTGTGCTAATCAAATCCTCGACAACAATGTATTTCTTGCCGGCCTCAACTTTTCCTTCAACCTGGTTTTCTTTTCCGTGATCTTTGCTTTGGCTCCTTACATAAACCATTGGCTTTTTCATCTTTTGCGCAATCCATGAAGCCCATGGGATTCCTGCAGTCGCGGTGCCGGCAAACCCAAAAAACTCAATCTTGTTTTTCTTAATCATTTTAATAAACGAGCCTACAATAAAATCGCGGTGCTTTGGATAGCTCATTAAAATCCTGTTGTCCGTATAGATGGGGCTCAAAATCCCGGAAACCCATCTAAATGGAGGCTTTGTTCTTAATTGCACCGCCTGTAATTCCAACAATGTTTCTGAAACTTTGTCTGGCATTTCAATCGACTATTTTAGCATACCTTTTTGCTCTGGGACCTTCAATAAGCTTTCTCATTAATTGGGAGACCAGGAAACGACGTTTTCTGTCCACGTCTCCATATTTTATACATGCAAGCAATTTTCTGATGTAATCTTTTGATTCTTACAACGGCGCTTATCTTGTAAACCCGCTTTCGCCACTTCATCCGCAAATAAATTATTCAGTGTGTCATTTGATGTTTGCATCCAATATATGTCCCATAAACACCTTTGGACGAAATGCTCTCTGCCAGTCCTGTCTAAAACTGCTTCCAGAGCCATTGTATTTTTCGCCTTTCAAGTTATTTTGAATAAGTTAGTTCCTTCCCCTGCACCGGAAATATCTGTCCTTTGTCGTAAACAACATTTCCATTTACAATTGTTGTTATCGGCCATCCTTTTAATATTTTGCCTTCAAAAGCGCTCCATTTGCACTTTGTCAGCATATCCTCGTTTCTGACAGCCTGCCTTCTGTCCAAATCGACAATAACCAAGTCGGCGTCATAGCCTTCCTTAATCAACCCTTTGTTTTTTATATTGAAAATTTTAGCTGGGTTTTCGCAGCAAAGTTTTTGTATCATCTTCAATTCAATCTTTCCTTCATGGCAGGCATTAAGAAGCAATGGCAGCATGGTTTCTAATCCTGGCATCCCGAATGGGTATTCTGCCTTTTCTTTTTCCTCCTTTAGGTGAGGCGCATGATCTGTTGCAATGATATCAATTTTGCCGTCGTAAATACCGTGCCAGAGCGCCTTTTGGTCTTCTAAAGTCTTTAATCTTGGCTTTATTTCTGCATATGCCCCAAGGGACTGGATGTCGCTGTCGTGGAAAAACAGATGATGCGGAGCAACCTCCGTTGAAACCTGCTTTCTAATCTTGTTGTTGGTTGCGTACTCCAATTCCTTTTTTGAGCTGACGTGGGCAATATGCAGACGGTTCTTTATCTTTTTCTTAATCATCAAGTCAACGCAGTTTTTCACATTTTCCGCCTCTGCGTGCACAACTGTCAGCTTTGAAGCTTTCAGAACGTCTGCTATGTACCCCCAGTCATCAACTTTTAAATTTCCGGTTGTATGGTCCAAATACATTTTTACAGCTGCAATGTTTCTTGCCTTTTTTATTTCAGCAATGTTTCCATTAGTTGCTCCAAAATTAAAGCCGTAGTTGACAATGCATTTTCTTGCAAGCATCCTTTTTTCCTCAAGCGCAACAACTGTGGATGTTGGAGGAATCGTGTTTGGCATATCGAGAACGCTTGTAACTCCTCCTTTTGCGGCAGCCATCGTTCCCGTGTAGAAATCTTCCTTGTACGTTAGGCCAGGCTCCCTCAGATGGACGTGCACGTCAATAAGCCCAGGCATCACAAAATTGTTTTTTGCGTCTATTATCCTGTCTGCTTTTGGCTCTTTGCTTGTGATTTTTGATATTTTGCCGTTTTTTATCAGAATGTTTTTTGTAACTAACTTATTATTCAACAAAATCCTGCAGTTTTTTATTAAGAGCGGCATTTTATTTGTTTTCAATTTCCACTACTTCCTTTAGCCTTGTTGGATTCAGGCTGCAATGCTTTTCCCCAGCTGATTGCTTGTTTATTAATATCCCTTGGTTGAATAATCCTTTAATTGCCAAATCTACTGTTTTTTCTCCTCTTAAATGTTTTGGGACGCAGCTCCTCAAATGAATTGTTTCTGTATGTGAACCCCCGAATTTGCCTTTATTTTTCAGCACTCTTATCATTTTCTTTTGAATATTTATGATTTTGCGCTCATTAGATTTTATCATGAATGCCGAACCGCGTATTTATATTTAAACTTTCCCAATATGTTACAAAATTGTAGTATTAATAATACAAAATAGAAACATTTATATAGTAGCTTATATAAAATGTAATTATGAAATTCCAAGACGAGCCAACTGTTTTCAGGCAATTATTTGGAGACACTCCAAAAGTTAGGGTTCTTGAGTATTTGCTGGAAGGAAGAGAATTGGACCATTCTATAGGGGACATTGCAGAAGGAGCAGGCATTAATAGGGTCACACTCTTCAGATTATGGCATGGAATTGAAAAATCACAATTAGTCGTTTACACAAGAAACATAGGAAACGCAAAATTGTTTAAGCTTAATATGAAAAATCCCCATGTCAGGAGCGTTGCAGAGCTTTTTGACAAGATGATAAACGAGAAATTCAGGAAAGCGAAGTTAGAGAAAGAATTAAATCATTAAGAATGCCTGAGCAAAATCCAGCAAATCCTGAAAATCAAGCTGCTTCTCGGAATAATCCTGAAAATATCCACTGGTTTTGGAGATTGACGACAAAATGGTGGTTTTTTCCTGTTTTCTATGTTATGGTCGCTCTTTTGCTGACTTTACAAAATATTGCTTACGAAGGACTTAAAGATGAAAGTCCCGCTTTTTTATTTTTTGTTTTTGCTTTTTCAGCAGGAATTTATTTTTTCCTAAAGTTGTTTAATTTGGAAAGAATCGCATTGGGTTATGTTGGTGCATATGCTCTATTCTTTCAATATATAATAGCAGATTAATGCACCTCATGATATTCCTTCAGCCCAACTTTCCTTCCGCTCTTAAGCCTTGCAAAACTACCGAATTCCGACATATTTCTTAACTGTGCAGAACTAAACACAGGGCCGTCAATACAAACAATTTTATCATTGCACATGCACTTTCCGCAAATGCCAAAGCCGCACGACATGTATCTTTCAAGCGACGCCTCCACTTCAATGCCGTATTTTTCACAGATATCAAAAACCTTCTTCATCATTATTTC
>CAZGTJ010000053.1:0-1653 GCA_964528545.1 uncultured Methanosarcinales archaeon | reverse complement strand
CAGGCCCGCACGCATAAACAGTTTTGATTTTTCTGTTTTTGCCTAAAATCTCACTTAACACATCAGTTGTAAATCCTTTTCTTCCAAAGCTTCCGTCGTCAGTTGCAATCACCAGATTTTTATCTTTGAACCTCTTTAAATAAATCAAATGCTCCTTTGTTCTTGCTCCGTAAATTATTGCTGGATTTTTCAAAGCCTCAATTAAAGTTGAAACGGAAGACATTCCAACTCCGCCTGCAACGACTATTGCATTTTCCCTTGCTGAAAATCCGTTTCCGTAAGGCCCCCTAATCCCTATTTTGTCTCCTTTCCTTAACGCCTCAAGCTTTTGAGTGAATGGCCCTATCGACTGCGCTGTAAATGCAAATTCACTCTTCTTTTGGTAAGCAACTGCCATTGGCTTCTCGTCAACACCCGGGAGCCATACCATTATGAACTGGCCAGGCTTTGCATCTAAGGAATAATTAAAGAAAAATGAAGTCTGATTTTTTCCTTCTTTTACAATTTCCTTTATTTCCAAGACTTTTGGAAGGTCATTCTTGCTGGTTTCTTTATGGTCCATTTTTGATTTATTTGTTTAATAATTTTTTATTTATGCGCGCAACCCCTTATCTCATTTAAATTTTTGATTTTATTTTTTTTCATCCATTGTTCCATTTCATTGCAAACTTTTTTGAAAACGTCAATTCCCCTATAGTAAATTGCTGTTCCAATACCAACCCCAGTTGCTCCTGCCATAATCATTTCAATCGCGTCTGCTCCGTATGCAACCCCTCCAGTTCCAATTATCGGAATCTTTACGGTTTCATAAACCTCATAAACGCATCTGACAGCGATTGGCTTGAGTGCAGGACCAGAGATTCCGCCTGATTTATGCGCCAAAATCGGTTTTCCTGTTTCAATGTCAATTACCATTCCAGTTGCAGTGTTTATTGCAGTTATTGCGTTAGCTCCTGCTCTTTCTGCCGCATGGGCAATCTCTTTTATGTCGTAAACATTAGGGCTTAATTTTATTGCAACAGGAATCTTTCCTGAATTTTTTTTCACAATAGAAGTGACTTTTGCGGTCAGCTGAGGGTCTGCATAATATGGTTTTCCATAATCCATGTGCGGGCAGGAAATGTTTACTTCAATCATAGCCGGCTTCAAAGCTGCCATTTTCTTTGCTACTTCGCCAAACTGCTCAACCCTATACCCGTACACGCTCCCGATAACAGGAATGCTTAAATCATCCAGCCTTCCGAAATCCTGCACGGCAGAATTTATCCCCTGCCCCGGCAAGCCGACTGCATTAATAAACCCCCCTTCATAACCAAACATTGTAGGGTTTTTGTTTCCCGGTCTTTCTTCATGGCAGAGTGATTTTAAAGTTACGGCACCAGCTCCGGATTTTCCAATTCTGTCAACGCTTTCTTTGGTAACTCCAAGAATTCCTGAAGCAAGAATTGTAGGATTCCTTAACTTGATTCCGGAAAGATTAGTCTGAATCATTTTCTGGAAGAAAAGAAGAGTAAATGTCAATATTTAATGGTTTTGGTCAGCTTGTATACAGCTGTTGAATCTCAGAATCAGATAACGACCTGTTGTATATCCTAATCTCGTCAATGTATCCTTTATATCGGCTCGGAGCCCATTCAGAATCAATTATTGGCC
>CAZGTJ010000052.1:2309-6724 GCA_964528545.1 uncultured Methanosarcinales archaeon | reverse complement strand
AGTTTCATACTTACAATTAACTTGTCGTAGGGAAATAGTTTCTGGATAACACAGTTTAATTAACAGATAATGGAATCCAAAAGCGTCAAATTATCAAATCTTAGCGATTTTGCTCCATTATTACTAAGGCTCGGTCTCGGTATTTCGTTTATGATATTTGGGTTGGAAAAAATTTTCAATCTTGGAGAAGTTAGTATGTTCTTCTCAAACTTAGGCGTATTATTTCCAAAGCATATGGCATATTTTGTAAGCTATGCCGAGTTGATTGGAGGATTGTTGATACTTTTGGGACTTTTTACTCGAATTGTTGCAATCTGTTTTTCTTTTATTTTGCCTATCGCAATAGTTTTAATAAGAGTTAAAGTGACTCTTGCAATAGAAGGCTCAGAGCTCCCATTAACTCATCTTTCCAATTCTGCTGCATTAATTTCATACCTTTTCGGTTTCCTTGTCATTGTCATACTTGGCCATGGTAGATTATCACTAGATGGATTTTTAAAAAGTCTTAAATAGAGAAGTGATTATGCGTTTAGATTATTTCTTTAAAAATAAACTAATTAAATGATATCCTCTTCAGCCACAACCATAAAGTCACCAACTGCTATGACTGCGCTAAATGGAATCAGGATATGACCTTCCTTGTCTTTCTCAAGCTCCAATTTCTCCGTATAAGAAGTAGGATTGTGAAGAACCATATGTATCAATTCACCGCTTCTTGTCTCAAAAATGATGTCTCCAACCTCTCCAAACCTCTTTCCGGTCTTGCTTACTACAGTCTTTCCTATGAGCTGCTTTGAGAATTTCTTGTCGTCTTCTGCCATTTGAACTCCTCTTTAGTTAATACATATTTTTTGCGATTAAGTTATATTTAAATGTTTTGGAAATTTGTTTTTAGAAGCAAAGGATATTTGTTATTGCACAGTTACAGGCTAAACCATCCTGAAAACATTGACGTCCTCTCCATTTCCTGTTTTGTACATGCCTTTTGCCGCATTAACTATTATTTCAGCCACTTTTTCGGGAGCGGTTCCTTGAAAAATTGTCATTCTTGTCGCTGTCGTGCCTGGGTTTACAGAGTAAACCTTGATGCTTCCTGGCTCCCTCCCTATTGACTGAGTAAACCCTCTGACTCCAAATTTGGTTGTGCAATACGTGCTCAATCCTGCACAGGCGCCCTGGCCGGCTACGCTTGCAACATTTATGATTGCATTTCTAAAGTGTCTGAAGCTCCAAGCAATTTGCATTCACGTCCAACAGACTCTGCTTCCTTCTTGTCCTTGTAACAAGTGATGATTACCTTGCATTCTTCCTTTGCAAATTTTGGCGCAGTTTCCTTCCCTATTCATATGCTAACCGGTAATCGGCACAATTAAAACAGTAAGATTTATATCCTAAATGCTCAATAAAAAACAAAAAAGAGGCTATGGTATGAGTTACAGAAATTTATCTAGATTTTTTCTTTGCCTGATGGCATTCTTAATCATAGCAAATGCCTCTTATGCGCTGGAGATTGACTTCACCCAGCAGACCACTAACCCAGAACCGGGCAAGAACTTAGTTATTGACGTTGAAATAGTAAACATGGCAACAGGGGTGAATAGCGGTTCTTTGAACGACAAGAAAGGAATGACCATAGAATTCATTGACTCTTACCCATTTTCACTTGTAAGGAAAAGCGAGAACATAAGAGAACCATTCGACGTGAAGTTTGGGGACTCAAAAAAAGGGAGTTTCTATATCTATGTAGACCCCAACGCAAGGTCGTACACTTACCCTTTGATTTTCGAGGTTAACGACGCAGGAACGATAATAAGAAAAGAAGTTTTAATAGAAATCAAAGGTTACCCTGATATATTGTTTGACACAGATCTTCAAAAAAGAGAGATAGAGCCGGGGGAAAAATTCAACATTACCTTAAAGCTTACCAACATAGGAACAGGTCTTGCAAACAACATCAAGGTTGGCCAGGACTCCACAAACTTCATCATGATTGGGGATAACCTGATTTTTGCTGACAAGCTTGAGTCAAAGGAATCAAGATATATTAACCTGACCTTCGTAACCAACGATAATATTGTTCCAAACAGCTATCTTCTCCCGCTAACAGTAGCCTTCCAAGACAGCTCAAGAAATACTTACAACACAACACAAAGCATTGGAATCAAAGTATTAAACAAGGCTAAGCTAAATGTCAGGAACGTCAAAGTGACAAATAACAAGAACGTTTACGACGTGCAACTAAGAGTTGAGAATGTTGGAAAAGGGGACGCTAAGGACGTAGTTGCCGAGATAGATTCAGTATACCAGGGGTTTAAGAGAAATTACATCGGAAAGCTCAAGCCAAATGAGGACTTGCCACTAATTTTCACTTTAAAACTCACCGGAAGAGGAGAGCATGAATCCTTTCCATTGAAAATTTATTATACTGACGATTTGGGAAGCAGTATTTTGACCGAAACAATCGAATTTGACAGGATAAATGAACGAAGCTTTTTTGCAGAAATTGTGCTGTTCTTGTCCGTGATAGGTGCGACAGTTGTGTCAGTGATATTATATCTAAGAAAAAAGAATCATCTAAAAGTAAATGAAATTCAATAATGAACTTGAAAATTATCCGCAATGAAGTTAGGACAGCATATTTCATTTCTGTGAAATACTTTAAGAGAAATTACAAGATTCTTTCATTTCTGACTATTATCCTGTCTTTTTGTTTTGTCAACATAGTTTTCTTTAGCGCGGTAAACAAGGGCCTCACAGAGACTCTTAATAACCAGGTAAGAAGTTATACTGTGGGAGACATCATAATTGAGCCTCGGGAAGGCAGATTGCTAATATCCGGCGTGGAAAACATAGTAAAAAATGTAGAGACAATACCAGGCATAGTTGCCGTTGCACCAAGATATGATCATATGGTGGCAATAAGAAAAGATGACAAATCGTCAGGAAACAGGCTGATTGCGATAGATCCTGAGCGTGAATACGGGGTCTCGTCTCTGGAGTCTGCATTGATTGACGGGAAATCAATAGGAAGGTATGAAGAGGACGCCTTGATGCTTGGCATAGAAATTGCTGATTCAACAGCAACCAGAACTATGACTCGCGGTTATGGCATAGACGCAGGAGTAGGGGATTCTGTTGAAGTCGAATTTGACAGAAATCACAAAAGAAACTACACTGTCAAGGGCATATTTGATACAAGGTTTTGGGAGAGCGACATTTACATAGTTGCCAATCAGAAAGATGTCTTGCCAATGCTCGGGCTAAAAGATCAGGCTTCCTATATACTCATAAAGACTGATGACGTTTCAAAGGCACCTTACTACAAAAGGGAGATTTTAAAGCTCGGCCTGGATGCTAAAATATCGCTGTGGGAGGAAAAGGCAGGGTTTGTGCAGGATATTGCAGGAAGCCTGAACATCATCCAGATTCTCATGTTTGGGGCCGGGATTATGATTGCTTCAATAACTATTTTTATTACGATGTTGATTAATATATTCAACAGAATGCGGTTTATTGGGATATTAAGGGCCATAGGCGTAAACAGAAGCACGATAATACTTTCGTACTTGATGCAAACTTTCTTTTACTGTGCCGCTGGAATCATTATAGGGCTGTTAATGACCAATGTACTTGCCAACTATTTCATGTACAAACCGCTTGATCTCCCTATGGGCCTTGTTAGCCTAACCTTTACTTCAAGAGACCTCGCGATTGCAGCTGTCAGCATTGTTATAGCCTCGCTTGTATCCGTCCTTATACCATCTTACCAGATAACAAAGAAAAACATAATTTATGCAATTTTCAGGGGGGGAAAATGATTTCAGTGCATAATCTCTGGAAAACGTATAAATTGGGTAAAATAGAGGTAAATGCGGTAAGAAATGCAACTTTTGATGTGGAAAATGGGGAGTTTGTTATAATTTTCGGGAACAGCGGCTCTGGAAAGTCGACCTTAGTTCACTTGATAGGGTTGCTTGACGAGCCCAGCAAGGGTAATGTAGTCATAGACAAAACTGATATGTCGGGGCTAAATGATAAAGATAAAACCAAGTTCAGGCTAAAAAAAATGGGGTTTATTTTTCAGGAGTACAATATCCTTCCGGAAATGACCGTATTGGAGAATGTAATGCTGCCTGCATTAATGACAAGCAAGTCAAGGCACGAAATTATAAAACGGGCAAAGCAGATCATACGCTATATTGGGCTTGGGCATAGGATAAATCATGTTCCTGCAGAACTCTCAGGAGGAGAAAAGCAAAGGGTTTCAATTGCACGGTCGTTGATAAATAATCCAGAAATTATTATTGCTGACGAGCCAACAGCAAATTTGGATTCAAAGAATTCTGACTTAACCATAGGGCTGTTCAGCCGCTTGAATAGGCAATTGAAATTAACTGTGTTTCTTGTGACTCACA
>CAZGTJ010000052.1:0-2299 GCA_964528545.1 uncultured Methanosarcinales archaeon | reverse complement strand
TCACAATCCAAAGTATCTTCCTTATGCCACAAAGGTTGTTCATCTGGAGGATGGGATGATAAAAAATATAGAAGATAAAAAAAAGAACCCCAGTATATCTAGAGAAATGTTGCACGAATATGTGAAAGAATGCGTCAAAAGGGGGATTCCACATCACAAAATAAGGGAACACCTATCAAAAAAAGGCTGGCCGGCAAGGCTTGTAGATGCCGTCATGTCAAGATATAATTAGAAATACATAAACTGGAATATTTTAAATGCAACCCATCCAAGGATGACGGCAAGAGGGATATCCATAAAATAATGCTGCTTGGTGTATAAAACACTAAGAGATATGACAACTGGGAAGAGCACAGGCCAATATCCCAAGTAATGCAGATTTGACATCAAATGCAGCGATGTTAGTGTTGATACGCTTACGTGCATGCTTGGAAAGCAGTTTGCAGAAACGTCTGTTCTCCTTATCAGCCCCATCATTTTTTCTGAAATTCCCCTATAGCCATGGTATTCATGCCATCTGGCTGTTGTTTTCACCGGAAAAAATATGTAAAAGGAAATGAGAATGGATACAAGGATAAAATAGCTGAATAACCCATAAGTAAAGTGCCTCATATTTATGGAGCTAAAAATTGAGAATAATATGACTGGATAATAAAGCCCTACATAAATCCACACCCATGAAGGGTTGTATTTGAACCATTTGTCTATTGGCGTTTTAAGCCCCCGTGCATGGCTTATAAAATGTCTTCCAGACCATAGATAAAACTGGTATAGTCCAATCATAAATGTTAGAGTAACAAGGATTATTACAAAATAGTCAAGTGGATTCATAGCATCGAAATTTACAAGAAGTTGTGAAGGCGCCATACATTTTTTGCTTTCAGGCTTATTTAAATAAATTTCTGTTCAGATTAAAGCTTAACTTTCAAAAGCTTGCTTATTTCTTCCTGATTATAGCAGATCTCTTTGACGCCGCATTTTCTGCATTTATTCTCGTTTCCACAATAATCCGGGACGTCTGTCCCTTCGATTGTCTTAATAACATCATCCACTAAACCTTTTATTTCGCCTCTCGTGTAAGGATTGATCACGACCTGCCTTTTTGTTTTTGTGTCAAGATAAAACACAAATCCCTCCTTGATAGGCTTTTTGAAATGCTCTTCTAACAGCAAAGAATATGCCGCGAGTTGTATCCTGTGGCCTGGCCATACGCCTTGAAGAGGCATTTTTCCCGTCTTAAGTTCAAATGGCACGTACATTTCATCGTAAACGTGGACCTGGTCAATTATCCCCTTTAGTTTTAGCTCGTCCGATTCTATCCTGATTTCAGATAGTATTTTAGGAGCAAGTTTTTTCCACAATTCTTTTCCAAAGACATTGTGCTCTGCAATAAAGCTGTGTATGTTTGATGCTCTTGTCATGCTCTCTTCCAAAATAAAGGGGTATGATTTTTGGTAAGCCTCCATCATATCAATGTTGACTGCTTCCAGCCTCTTCTTGCTCTTGACAATTGCCTTCCTTAGAATTTCAAGGTATTTTTGCTGGTATATCCTCTGCAAATCCTCAAATGGAATTTTTTTTGTTATGCCTGTTACAATTTCCTCCTCATTTTTGTTGATTGAATCGTAAGTTTCATGCCGGATTGTGCCCATAACCATGCTTTCTTTTGGAGGCTCCTCGACCATCAGAACTTCCTGCAGGAATACTTTTCTTGAGCAGTACAAATAGCTTGACAATAGTGAGACAGAGATTTTCATAAGTTACTAGTTTTCTAATAGTTATTTAAATATTATGAAGGCATGTCCAGTGGGTAATATGGAAAATAACAACCACAACCTTTAAATTCTAGTTATTGCAAGATTCAGTTTATGAAAGAAGGTATGCTTTTTGGGGCTGTTCTTGGCTTGCTGGTTTATCTTCTTGTCCCTATTTACTCCACTGACGGAGTTCAGGCAAACCTGCTTCCGACCGGAAATGTTGTTTCTGACATTACAAACTACAACAGCTACGTAGCAAACCTTCCATTTAGCATGATTGTTTTTGTCTCGCTTGAAATTCTCGGCATGGGCATTGGAGTTATCGGGCAATGGGTTCTTCGGCACTCTTACACAATGAATAGATACCAATAAATTGTTGAAAGTTTTTTCTATTATCTTGCAAAATCTTTAAAAACAATAGATAAATCATCTATAATATGGATACAGAAACAAGGCTTTGGCTGGTAAAAAGAAACACCCGGGAAATAATAACAGATGATGAGCTTAGGCAGCTTATAGAGCAAAAAAAGCACCCTAGGGGA
>CAZGTJ010000051.1:0-6737 GCA_964528545.1 uncultured Methanosarcinales archaeon | reverse complement strand
ACAGCGGCATGCTTTGCGGAACTTGGAAATGATGTTGTTTGCGTTGATATTGACGAGTCAAAGATAGGGAAACTAAACAGCGGCATCGTTCCGATTTACGAGCCGGGACTTGAGGATATTGTCAGGAGAAACAGGAAGGAAAAAAGAATAGTATTCACGACAGACTTGAAGGACGCGATAAAAAAATCAGGGATAATTTTCATTTGTGTTGGCACCCCGCCAAAGGAGAATGGCGAAGCGGACATGTCCTATGTGGAAAATGTTGCAAGAAATATTGCCAATGTAATGGACTCTTACAAGCTTGTGGTTGAAAAAAGCACTGTGCCGGTTGAAACCGGCCATAAGGTAATTAAGATGATAAGGGCCTATAACAAACACAAGGTTGATTTTGACGTTGTTTCAAATCCGGAATTCCTTAGGGAGGGCAGCGCAGTTTTGGATTTCATGAATCCTGACCGCGTTGTAGTCGGATGTGAATCGGAAAAGGCAAGAGAGATTATGCAAAAGCTCTACGAGCCTCTAAATGCCCCAATTCTTTTTACAGATATTAAGAGCGCTGAGATAATAAAGCACGCTTCAAATTCGTTTTTGGCAACCAAGATTTCATTTATAAATGCGATTGCAAATATATGCGAGCTTGCAGGCGCTGATGTGGAGAAGGTTGCAGAAGGAATGGGCCTTGACAAAAGGATTGGCAAACAATTCCTGAACGCAGGAATTGGGTACGGAGGCTTTTGCTTTCCAAAGGATGCCGAGGCATTCATAAGAATCTCCGAAAATCTTGGATATGATTTCAAGCTGCTCAAGGCAACGCAGGAGATAAATCAACTGCAGAAAAAAAACTTCATAAAAAAAATCGAAAAAGAGCTTTGGGTGATGAAGGGAAAAACGATAGGGGTTTTAGGGCTTGCGTTCAAGCCAGACACCGATGACATGAGATTTGCACCTTCGGTTGACATAATCGTGGAATTGCAAAAGGAGGGAGTGAGAATAAAGGCTTACGATCCTGAATCGATGGAGAAGGCAAAATCAATGCTTAAAGGGATAGAATACTGCAAGGAGCCTTATGAAGTTGCAAGAGACGCAGATGCCCTGCTGATACTTACCGAGTGGAACGAGTTTAGGCAGCTAGATTTAAAAAGAATAAAATCATCCATGAGACACGCATTGATCATCGACGGAAGAAACATTTACAATCCAAGAGAAATGAAGGAGGCTGGGTTTGCTTACATAAGCATCGGAAGAAAAGATGCGCACCCTTGAGAAAAATGGACGCAATAATTTTAGCGGCAGGATATGCAACGCGCCTGTATCCTTTGACAAAGGACAAGCCCAAGCCGCTTCTCGAAGTTGCAGGAAAGCCGATGGTCGAGCACATCATAGGCAAAATCGAAAAAATAGGAGAGATAAACAAAATTTACATCGTCACCAACAGCAAATTCAAGCCGTATTTTGACAGCTGGTTTGGGAATTTTGTTTCTGGCAAGGCGATTGAAATTGTGGACGACGGAACTTCAAGCAACGAAGACAGGTTGGGGGCTTTTGGGGATATTCATTTTGTAATCCATCAAAAAAAGCTTAATGACGATTTTATGGTAATTGCAGGAGACAATCTCTTTGAGATGAATCTTAAGGACGCGTACAATTTTTTCAAAAAAAGAAAGTCGAACGTGATTGTTCTTTACGATGTAAAGGATAAGGTCTTGGCAAGGCAATACGGCATTGTCGAGATCAAAAATTTTTTTGTTGTTGATTTTGTGGAAAAGCCGGCATCTCCAAAATCCACTTTGGCAAGCACAGGTATTTACCTGTTTCCAAAAAAAACCATGGAATTGGTAAATAAATACATTGAGCAGGGAAACAACCCTGACAAGACCGGAAGTTTTGTGGAGTGGCTTTACAAGAGAGAAAAAGTATTTGCCTATGTTACAGAAAGAATGTGGTATGATATCGGGACCATTGAGCAGCTCGAGAAGGCTGGCAGGCATTACAAAGGAGAGTAACTGATTCTGAAATGGAAACGATTCTTATAACCGGCGGGGCAGGGTTCATAGGGAGCCACCTGTGCGATTTTTTATTAAACAATGGCTACAAAATAATTGCAATGGACAACCTTGTTACAGGAAACATAAGTAACATTGCCCACCTTAGAAGCAGCCCAAATTTTTCCTTCATTCATCACAACGTGAGCAATCATATTGTTATTGGAGAGCATGTCGATTATGTCCTTCATTTTGCCTCTCCTGCCTCTCCAATTGACTACCAGAAAATCCCAATACCCACCTTGAAGGTCGGGAGCCTTGGAACGCACAACACTTTGGGGCTCGCCCTTGCTAAAAAGGCAAAGTACCTGCTTGCATCAACAAGCGAAGTCTACGGAGACCCCCTTATAAACCCTCAGCCGGAGACTTACTGGGGAAACGTAAATCCGATTGGAGTCAGGGGATGCTACGACGAGGCAAAAAGATTCTCAGAAGCACTTACAATGGCGTACCATAGAATTCACAAGCTTGACACAAAGATTGTGAGGATTTTCAACACATACGGGCCGAGGATGAGAAAAGACGATGGAAGAGTGGTTCCCAATTTCATTAACCAAGCGTTAAAGAACGAGCCAATTACAGTTTATGGAAGAGGACGGCAGACACGAAGCTTCTGCTATGTTTCTGATTTGATGGAGGGAGTATATAGGCTCATGATATCAAAAATCAGCGAGCCTGTAAATATAGGAAATCCGGAGGAGCACACAATCATTGAATTTGCACAAATTATAAAAGAGCTTTCAGAAAGCAAAAGCAGAATTGTGTTCAAGGAACTCCCGCAAGACGATCCTCATGTAAGGTGCCCCGACATAACCAAAGCAAAAAAGAAGCTTAAATGGAAGCCAAAAGTAAGCCTTGAAGAAGGAATCAAGAATACGCTGGATTGGTTTAGGAAAAATTAGGCCTTACTTGCGGACCTCAAAACCCTTCTGAAAATCTCCATATCCTTTTTGTCAAATATTTTTAGGGCAGCAATCAAGGCCACGTACAGGCCCAAAAACAGCAGGATTTGAGCCAGAGTTGGAATCTCCAGAAAGAATGCAAGCAACGAAATTATTATTGCAGAAACCGGCCTGAACATGAAAATAATGTCTTGCAAATTATGGAAATGCCTTACTATCTCCTTGAAATAAGCCGCAAAAAGGAAAAATTCGGTTATTACAGTCGAATATGCAGCTCCTATATATCCGTACTTTGGAATTGCGTAAAGGTTCAAGGCTATGTTTACTAGGGCAGTCCAAAGCTGTATGTAAAGCCTTTGTTTCTGTTTCTCCACAGATATTAAAACAATCGCATTAAGGTAACTCACAAACCTGAATACTATGGTGACAGCAATTATTTCGAGAACAATAACCGACCTGCCATATCCGGCCCCGTACAGGAAATGAATTATGTTGCTTCCGACAAAAAATAGGATGCAGGCCACCGGAAGCGAAGCCATTGACATATACAGCAGGGATTTTTTGTAGGCAAATTCCAACGAATTGCTTGAGTTATAATGATACCTTGAAAGAATCGGAAATATTGCAGTTGTATATATCATCGGCACAAATACCAAGGCAGTTGTTATATTGTAAGCTGCGCTGTAGATACCGACCTCTTCTATCCCCCTCATTTTGGAAAGCATTATCGAATCTATGTAAAAATAAATACTGTAGAAAAGCAGAGTCAGCGCAAAAGGGCTTGCTTCGTAAGTAATTTTTTTCATCAGGCCCCCCTCAATCTTTGCCACAAATTTAATGAATTTTGCAAAAACAAAGTAGGCGCACAGCGATAAAACGGCAATCTCTGTAAATATGTACATCCATCCTATGAGAAGCAGGTTTTTTCCCGTGAAAAGAACTAGAAAGATTAGTATCGTCAATATCGAAGATCTCGTAATTTTCAAAACTGAATCGTATTGCATTTCCTCAAAGGCAAGAAACACGGAGCTTAGCACATCGGTAAATGATTTTAAAATAGTATAGGTGAACATCAAATAGACAAGAATCCTTATATCATCCGGATACTTCATGGCATTCATTATAAAAATGACCGCAGCAAACCCTAGTAGGGAGACAGCCGACTTTAGAATTATGCTGTGGAATACATACTTTTCCGCAAGCCCTCTTTCGCGGCTCAAGTCCCTTATAAAAAGCTGCTGAAGCCCAAAGTCCAAAAATATGAGCGTAATTGTTGTAAATGCAATTGCAAAATTGAATTTTCCGAACTCAGCGGACTGCAGCAACCTTGCGATGTAAATCATCACAAGAACCTGCAGGCCTTTTGAAATAACCTCGGAAGCCCCTTGAAAGAAAATATTTCTGGAAATCCTTCTTACAGTGTCCATTTTACACTAAATTTAGAAAGAGTAATTTAAAGCTTATTATTTATTTTACCTTCTTTGCGACCACCCCCAGCCAAGGTGCGAGAAAAGGTATCGAGCAGTAATCAAGAGTGTCGGGGTTAATCTGTAGAACTTTGCACCCCCTTTTTTCAAACGCATTCTTTAGATCGTACTGGTTTGCAATATACACCATATCGATGTCATTGCCAACAAGATCTTCCCCAAAAATGTCAGGATTCCTAAAAACATACTTTGGGGCAATTGGCTTTATCGCTGTGTAGTATACGCTTTTTAAAAACCACCCGAAAATTTGGAGCCTGTTGCGCCCTATCGTCTCATAGCCTTTGGGAGTTGCGAATGCTTTCATTGCCCTGAACGGACTAAACCAGTTTGGAGAAACCAGGATGACGTGCCCCCCTTTCTTGGTTACCCTTAGCATTTCATCAAGAACTTCATCAACTTCAGTTATATGCTCAATAAACCCGCAGGCCATTGTGGCATCAAAAGCCCCGTCCTTAAATGAAAGGTCTCTTGCATCCTCGACTTGAAAATTTATGCCTTTGTAGCTTTTTTTCGCGTAGTCAAGAACAGGCTTTGAGAGATCAGCTCCTGTAACATTAAACTCCTTGCTTAGAAGATATGTTGACATTCCGGCCCCGCATCCAAGGTCAAGAACTTTTGAGCCCTTTTTGACAAACTTCTTTGCAAAATTTACGTATCCGCTCAGGTACTTTGTTTTCTGCCCCGTTTCCTGGCCTGTGACGATCTTATCGACATACCTTTTTGTTGCATAGTGGAATTTCTCTTTTGCCATGGCTTCCTAGAAAAATCAGCGATATTTAAAACTTTAGTTTCCATATCTAGTCGGCCATCTTGACTTGAGCTCATTATAGATGTACTTAAATTCGCCAGAATCAGTCTCCTTATCGTTTATTTTCTGCATCACAATAGTGAACTTGAATTCTCCGCCAGAATTTCTAAAGTATTCAATAACTTTATAGCCAATGAACTGGAAGTAAGTCTCGTATAGGCTGCTAATCACGCTTCCGTTTGCATGAAACGTAAAACCATTTTTTTTTGTGATATTGGCGAACAGAGAGTATAGCTCAAAGCCGCAATAAACAGCGGAATGATTTTCGTATTTTATGCCTGAATGCTCGTCCATCAGCTCGTTTGAAAACGTGATATCATGCTTCCCGCTTATGTACTTTTTCCAGTTGCCAATCTTTATAGCATCAGGGCCTTTGACCGGAATTTCCATTCTTGTTTCGGGAGCAATTTTTGCCCCGACACTTTCCAAGAAGTCCAGATGCGCGGATCCCTTTGGTTCCAACTCAAAGGCAGTTATGCCGTCCAAAATATTGCCTTTTATCAAAGCGTCCCTCATTTCTTCTGACTTTGAATTGTCCAGCCTAAAATCATTTTTCTTGTCTTCAAATAGAATGAACGGCTCAAGGGCCTTAAAAAAATCATCAAGCCTTTTTTTTGCAATATATCCTGCATTTACGATCTCAAACAGTATAGGGTCATAAGATGTTTTTGTGAACGTTGGAAACTCATTCCTGTCAAAAATAAAGAAGCCGCTCCTTAGCTTTTTCCTGAACCATTCCTCCTTTGATAAATGGATGCTCATTTTTTTCCAATTTCGAATAACGGCCGATATTAAGGCACACGCTCGGCAGTTACTACCGCATATCACAGCTTGCGCTCAAAGGGTGTTCACATCATCATCGCGTGTGCATTCGTGAGAAAGAATGTCTGTTTTTAATTGTTTCTAAGGCTTTGCTGCCTGCCACATTACCTCGAAATACTTCCTGTATCCATCAGAAATTGCCTTGTTTTTTATTACGATTGCCAGCGGCTCTTGCTCTGTCAAAAGAAGCAGCGCTACCTTGTTTCCATATATACGCAGGGCAGCCCGTGAGCTGTATTGTTCTGGAATGTACCTTATATCGCTTAAAGGATTGAGCTTTATCTTATTTCTTGCCCCTTCGTTGTAAATCAGCTTGATTCTTATTTTCGACTTTATCCTCTTCCTGACAAAATGTATGAAATAATTCTTTAAAATTCTCTCAAGCTCTGGTCCAGAGCCATAGCCGATATAATCATGCCCTGTCCTTAATATGTCCTCGAACACGGTTTTCAGCCCCTCTTCCCCCTTGAAAAACCTAACATCATGGCTCTCTTGCATCTTGTGCATAAGTTCGAGCTGCGGCATGATTTTCATGAATTTTTTTTTGAGCTCGTCAAGCTCGTTTTTTTTTTCATCGATGATCTGGACAAACCTGTTTGGATTAACCGGACTAAATATCTTCTTGTTATTTACAATAACGAAACTAATCAGTCCCTTTTCCATAAGCCTTGAAATT
>CAZGTJ010000050.1:0-6896 GCA_964528545.1 uncultured Methanosarcinales archaeon | reverse complement strand
TTATGGTTCTACCACTACAATCAATTTAAGTCAAGTCACGATTCTTGACTTGACCTGAATCTTCAGTTGGAATTTGTCGATATAAAGCCTATTCGCTTTGTATTTCTTCCACTTTGCTTTTTCCCAATAGAACATCCGCGATTTCCGACGGCAAGTTTGCAATGTCGTCTTCCTGGTACGGGCCGTATTCTTCCAATTCGGGCCCTACAAACTTCGGGACTTGTGACAGAAATCTCAGTAATTTTGTTTTTCTTTTCATTTCTGATGCGGACTTGAAGTACATCTCTTCCCTTTTAAGCTGCATTGCTGGCGCTTGAACATCCATGAACGGCATTTTTTCGTTGAGCAGGTTTGACAAGATTGCATCCCTATAGCTGTCAAGAAGGTTGCAGACCGAATCAAAAACGACTTTTTCCTCCTTCAATAATGCGCTCGTGTCAATTAATTTTGATTTTGTGCGGCTTTTATCCAAAGCAATGCTTATTATTTTCTTTTCTCTTCTTTCGTACAGCTCTTTCAGTATCTTGTGAATGTTTTCAAGCTGCCTTTCTGTTTTTTTGCGCTCCTCAGCGGCAAATGGGCTTGAATCGTTCTTGGTTGCTTCCAGAATTTTTCGCTTGTCTCTTACGTAAGCAATTGTGTCCTGATAGAATGTCGGCTCAAGTTTCTGCAGGTCCATCCTCTCCCTTTCGCGCTGCAGAAGCTCGAAAAGAGTCTCGTACGTGATAACTACTTCTTGCGCCATTGTCCCCCTACCGAAAATAAGCACTCGGGTTTAAATAAGTTTTCATTATCGAATGTTAAAGGCATAAATCTGATTGCAGAAGCTTTTTAAAATTGCATATTTTACTATACATGATGGCAGAGCTAATCTTTAATGACTTAACTTTTGAAAAGTCCGGGGGCAAAGTGAAAGTAAATTTCCTTAGGGTGTTCTACGCATTCCTTGATACAGAAAGCCTTGAGAAGATAGGGCCTTATGAAGTAAACAGGAGCACAATAATTTTTAAGAACGTGTCGGAGAACAACGCAAGAAAGAAGTTCGAGTTTTTGCTTGCAAATGCCTTCCAGAACCTTAAGAACAGGCTAAACAACAAAAAAACAAGGTATATCCATCAATTTTCAGGCATCCCGCTTATCGGAACAAACTATTTTGGGCTTGTCGACAGGGGGACAAACATAATTGAAGTAAAGCCAATCACAAGCTGCAACATAAGCTGTATTTTCTGCTCTGTTGATGAAGGCCCTGCCTCAAAGCGAAAAGCCGATTTTGTCGTCGAAAAGGACTATCTTGTAAATGAGTTCAAAAAAATTGTTGAGCTAAAGAAAAGCGGCAGTATTGACGCCCACATAAATGCGCAGGGAGAGCCAACTTTGTACTCGGACTTGGTTCCGCTTGTTAGGGGCATAATGTCAATTAAGGGTGTCAAGACAAGCTCGATTGATACAAATGGGCTATTATTAAATAAGCAGATGATTGATGATCTTGCAGAGGCCGGCCTTACAAGGGTTAATTTGTCATTGCATTCACTTGACCCCGAAAAGGCAAACAAGCTTGCCGGTTATCCATACAACCTGAAAAAAGTGCTGGAAGTTGCAGAGTACATCCCAAAAACAAAGATGGACATGATAATTGTTCCTGTATGGCTTAAGGGCTATAATGACGAAGATTTGCCAAATCTTGCCAAATTTGCACGAGAGATAGGCGCTGGCAAGACCGGGCCTTACATTGGCATTCAGAACTTCCTGAATTACAGGTTTGGAAGAAACCCGGTTGATGAAGTGTCAATGGATGAATTCTACGCGAAAATGCATGAACTCGAGAAGAAATATGGCGAGAAACTTATTATAGACAAACATTCATTTGATATTGAAGACCTTCCTGAATTGCCAAAGCCATTCAAAAAAGGCCAGATTGTTGAGGCTGAAATTGTGCTGCCTGGAAGAATAGGAAATGAGATGCTTGCAAAAGCCAAAGAAAGGCTGATTTCTATACCTAACTGCTACAGGCAGGAAGGCGAAAAAGTAAAGGTAAGGATTAAAAGAGCAAAGCACAATATCTTTATGGGCGAGATGCTGTAAATTTTTTGATGGAAACTCCTTAATAATAAGAAGAATAAAAGAAAAATAAAAAATAAGGGTTAAGCCCTTAAATTCGTTTTACTTACACAACCTCAGTTTCTGGAACTGTGCTTTCCGCTGCTGGCATTGCTGCTGCCGGAGCCGGTGCTGCCACAGTCAACTGATTGTTGACTTTCTTGACCTCAACCATTGTTCCCTTCAACTGGTTCTTGTAGTCCTTGTAGTTAGCAACTACCTGAGCTGCGTTTCTTGTGTCCAATGCTGAATAACCTGCTACTAGCATTGCAACATTGCCGTTTGCGTGCTCCCAAAGCTGGATTTTACCTACACCGGGCTCAAAGCCTGCTGCACAATCAGCTGGGTTGCCCATAACAGTTGCTGCTGCTGCGTTTGCACATGGTCCTCCTACGAGGATTGCATTCACATTCATGACATCCGCCACTTCTGAAGCCAACTTTGCTGCTCCTACTTCGATTCTCTGAACAGTTACTGCAGTGCTACCGCTTGTTTCTGCTGTAGTTTCAGTAAAGGATACATCCTTGCCAGTTACATACACTAAAGGCACTCTTTGCGTCTCTGGGTACTCGACTGTCAATTCCTGCGGGTCGTTTGTTGGTGCGTTAAACTTTATGAATGCACCCTGTGAGGTGTATCCATAAGAGTTGTCGTCATCATCCTGCGGCGACTGTAGGTTATGGAGGTCGTTAACGTTCGCGGACATTGTAACCTCTGCGCTAGCTGCAGTGATATCATACACAACCTGAGACGGTGTCAAGTCGTCAAAATCGTCTGCGTTGGGTGTTGTAATATTAACGGTAACGTTTGCTGTACCATTAGTTACATCTATTCTTGCACCCTGCTTTGTGTTGATTGCTACTGCACTTGTATCCAAGGCTCCGCTTGCATCCAAATCTATATGTATGTTGAAGTCGTCTGACAAGTGCGAAGACGCGTTGTAAACATTAAACGTGTTTCCTCCCAGCTTGACTTCACCAACTTTTGAAATAGCCGCAATGCCTCCCAAAACGCTAGCAGTACCATTTGCGCTTGTTCCAACGGAAACTGGTCTTTCCAGTCTTTCTCCGCTTCCCAAATCGTCGAATTTCAAGATTGGGTTGTCTTTTGTGGACCTATCAGCGCCTCTATACCTTAGTCCAAATGTCTGCCTTTCTCCATCGGTGTCTGTTTCATCTGTTATGATGAAGTAGTCGTCTTTGACAATAATGTTTGCCTCGTTTAAAACTAGGTCATCATCATTGTCTCCCATTCTCAAGAGTGAACCACTTGGTGTATGGGCCAATGGAATGCTGACTTTGTTTCCTCTTCCGTCAGTGAAATAAAGGTTGTAGTCGTCACTTCCTGATGGCTTAACCGCAATCTGGTGTGTGGTGACTTTGCTTAGTCCCTTGTACTCAATGTCCCAGTTCTTTGTGAACAAAGCTTCTGGCTCGGCTCCTTCTGCTTTCATAGCTTCGCTTAGCTTTCCATCAGCTGGCACATAAAAGTCGTCATCTGCTGTGATGTTGACAATTATCTTGTCCAGCTTAAAAGTGGTGTTGTCATCTGAACCCTCGATTATTACGTGGGCATTGTCAATTGTTTCATCATCCACCTTTAAATCATGGCTGTCTCCACCTGCCAGTTCTATGTCTGTGTCTCTCAATTCAACTTTCTGCGCACCAAGGAAGAAAGTTGCACTGTGGATACCTCCAGCATAGTCCTGATACAAGATTTCTGATACACCCATTGTGGTGCCGTCAGCAAGCTTGTCCGTGTCTCCATCTTTAAGCTTTCTTGTGTTCTGCCCATTTACGATGAATTGAGCTTCATCTGAGTCAACATAGTTCAAGGAAACTTCATAGTCCTTACCATCAACTGTGTAAGTCTTTGTCTTTCCTTCAACTAGGGTGTCTCTTACAGCCCCTCCCATTAATGTTAAAACTGCTCCGTCACCAGTTGTTGCTCCTCTTCTTGCAGTGACAATTTGGAACTTTTTCCCAAGCATTGTCAACTCAACATCTTCAAGGTCGCCCAAATATGTTCCAGTTGTTGAAGCTGAACCTGTTGAATCCTCAACATCAGATTCAAGCTGTGTTGTAAATTCCAATTCATATCTTGCAATCTGCTGTCCATTTGCAAAATATAGGAAGTCTGCAGTTACGTCGTCGTTGTTTTCTGTGTAAAATATATACCCTGTGGATGTATCTTCAAAATACATTCTTTGGTCGTATTCTGCTGTTCCCTTGTTGTTGCTTACTGAACCTTTTGCAAGCAATCCTGGAAGCTCTGCATCGTCGATGAAGTTTGAGCTTGTTATTGTTGCTATTGCCTCTCTGTTTGTTCCAGTGTCCAAGTTTTCAGTCATTTCCAGAATTTTAGTGGATGTTCCAACTTTCCATGCATCTCCTGCTGCCTCAACAGTTGTTGATGCTCCGCCCTCTGCTGGTTTAACAGCTGCGAACTGCAAGCTTGAAACAATGTCGGAAATTCCGATAACGTCTTCAGCTGCTGCCTTGTCCCCTACTACAAGAACTCCGCTGAATTTTCCATCCTTGACGAATGGTGCCGGGTAATTAGCAAGATCTGCTGCTGCCATAACAGACGAGCCTAGCATAATTGCTCCTGTACCTAGCGCAATCATCCTCTTTATAGTTTTCTGAAATCTCATCTTATAAACACCTCCTAGTGTTTTAGCTTAATATTATATTTGTATAGAACCCCCTCTTTAGAAGGTTCCTGAGGGATTTGTATTAATATCCATATTTAAAGGTTTTGATATTATACTATACTTAAATCTGTATGTTTTAGTATATATATGGTTCATTTTATGTATGAAAATAATTGATTATTTTCCTTGTTTATAATTGTTTTCATATTGAACTGATTTTTTGTTATGGAAAATTTGCCTTTTGTTATTTATGCAAAAAACAATATTTAAAAATCGGACAGATATTTCAGCCTTAATGGAAAAAAATACCATATCTTTATGCATGATTGTCAAGAATGAGGAAAAGAACCTGAAAGCCTGCCTCGAGTCGGTTAAGGATATTGCTGATGAAATTATAGTAGTGGATACTGGAAGCACAGACAAGACAAAGCAAATCGCAAAAAAATTCAACGCAAAAGTCCTTGATTTTGAGTGGATTAATGACTTTGCAGCTGCAAGAAACGAGTCAATAAGGTACGCAACAAAAGACTGGATACTTGTTTTGGATGCAGACGAGATTTTGGACGAGCAAAACAAGAAAGAAGTAAAAGAGCTTGTTAAGGACAATGAAACCGATGGCTTCGTCTTTTTGCAGAAGAATTACACTAACGACGCCTTTATAGCAGGATTCAATAGCGAGCCATTAAAATTCAAAAAAGCTGATTACAAGGGATGGTTTGGAACATTAATTGTAAGGCTCTTTCGCAATAACAGAGGCTTTGAATTTGTTGGCGCTGTTCATGAAACAATCGACATTTCAATCAGGTCGAAAAATGGCAAGATAAGGGAGTCAAAAGTTGAAATCAATAACTATGGAAACACCAACCCCGAAATTGTCAGGAAAAAAACAAAATTCTACCTTGAGCTTGCGAAGAAGAAAGTAAAGCAAAACCCAAGCGAAAGAAGCTATTACGAGCTCGGTGTATTATATAAGGGCGAAGGCGATTTCGAAAATGCAGGAGCATCCTTCAAAAAAGCCCTGGAATTTAACCAAAAAGACGCGAAATCGCTTTACGAGCTTGGAATTGTAAGCGAAAGAAAAGGAAATTTGGCAGAGGCCATCAAGTATTATGTCGACTCTGTCAAAATCAAGGAAGATGCAGACACTCTATACAGCCTTGGATTGTGCTATATCAAAATCAATATTCTTCCTGAGGCTGCAAAGGCTCTTGGAAAGGCGCTTTTAGTCAATCCAAACAAGTATGCAATATACAATGCGCTGGGCTCGGTCCTTGAAAAAATGGGTGATTGGGATTCTGCGATAAGCACTCTCAGGTTTGGAATAAAACTAAATCCGATTTACACAGTTGGCTACTATAACTTGGGAGTTGTTCTTGATAAAAGGAAAGATTATGAAAATGCGCTGAAATGCTACGAAAGAGCTGTTGAATTAAATCACAAAAACAAAGATTTGATTGGCAAAAGAATTGAAGAGCTGAAGGAAATTATTAAGAATTCCGTGAATTACAAGGGGCTTTCCTTTAATGTCGGGAAATAATTTTGTTGTTAACACATATGCGATCGCTGTTATGCGACGAAGACCATACGAAGTATTGGTTGAGTTTGAGTAATTTTTAGGGGATTATAATTGATTATTTCTTGACTGTCCTCTTTTCTTTGTAAATTGCATAAAACATTGTTAATAACCCAGCAATTAGGAATATTCCGCCTATCTGCAATTTTGGGCTAACCTCAGTTTCATTTAATCCAAAGTCAATAATTTTTGAATAAGTAGTTAAAAGTATTCCGACAAACAATGAAATCCCGCCAGTAAGTCTCATTTTACTGTATTTAGTGAGAGATTTACTTTTGTATAATGCACTAATTGGTATAACAATTAACATTACAATTGAAATTATAAAAAGAATCATATAAAAATTGAATAGCAATTTGATATTATTATCGAAAAAATTATTGACAATTTCCCCTACAATGTATATCAAAAACATAAGAATAACTAAACCCAAAATTTTAACAAATTTTTTATCTTTCATTTCCATACCATAAGTTTTGACTCACTTATTCTTAAATTTTTCCATTAAGCGATAATGTCAAGTTAAGTGGGAAAAATCACAAGCCAACAATGGCGCTGGTCGGACGGGGGATG
>CAZGTJ010000049.1:0-7085 GCA_964528545.1 uncultured Methanosarcinales archaeon | reverse complement strand
ACAATAATAAATCTTTCTTTTTTACTCCCACCCCTACGACAAACGAAATGGATAATGAAATGCCCCTTAATGTATATTCTTTATTGCTCACTTTGTTCGCCTGATTGAACATGAGCCACTAAAAATTACTTTGCGGCAGCAGGTTTTCAGAACTTCGTAGCTGGAAAAGAACTTAACAAGAATTCTATAAGTTTAGAGAGCTTTGAGTAACTCATTATTTCAATCATTTTCATTCTAAGACACAATCAGCTTTACAAAATCAATTTTCCTGTTGGTTTGGAATCCTTCTGTCAGTTTTTTTATCTTTTCCGCTTCGCCGTTTAGGATGAATATCTCCAGGCATTTATGGTTTTCCAGATGGTTATGGACCTGGGTTTTAATCAGTTCTTCATATTTATGCCTCAGAATAGAGACTTCCTCTGAATTCTCGTCTTCATGAATGACAAGAAGAACGGCGTCAATTGTTCCTTTCAATTTTGATTTTTCCTTCTTGTCGGATATTAATAACCTTAATCCAGCCCTTATTGCCTCGCTTCTTCCCGAGAATCCAAGCTCTTTTTGTATTTTGTCTATATCTTTAAGTATCTTATCGTTTAATGACATGCTGATTATTTTCGCCATGGCTTTGGTATTAATAATATGTTTATAAACATTACCATAAAAGTTATTAACAAAAAGCTTAAATATTAATAATAATTCCTGCTGTTTATGGCATCAGTTTTAATACAAATTTTATCAGCAGTAATTGCAGTCAGCCTAGTCTCTGTTCTCGGCATTTTTGTCTTCATGAGGCAGAAGAGGCTGAACAAAATACTATTCTATTTTGTAAGCTTTGCGGCAGGAACTTTGCTCGGAGCTGCTTTTCTTGATTTGCTGCCTGAATCGCTTGAAAGTGGATTCAGCGAAAAAGTTCCCATATTCATTCTTACAGGGATTCTATCATTCTTTATCTTGGAGAAGTTCCTGCACTGGCACCATCATCACACGGGCCATCAGCATGAAGAAGTGCATAGCTTTACATACCTTAACGTTTTTGGAGATGCAATCCACAATTTTCTGGACGGGGCAGTTATTGCAATAAGCTTCATGAGCAGCACGGCGCTCGGGATTGTCGCGACTGTTGCAATCATAGCCCACGAGATTCCCCAGGAGATAGCTGACTTTTCAATCTTGATATACGGCGGATTTTCAAAAGCAAAGGCCATGATTTACAATTTCCTGACTGCGCTTACTGCAGTTGCTGGCGCTCTGCTGGCGTATTTTTATTCCAACGCATTTGAAAACTCCAGCGTGTTCCTGACATCATTTGCCGTTGGCGGATTTGTGTATATTGCAGGCACTGACTTGATACCTGAAATCCACAAGGAAAAGAACCTGAAAAAATCATTCATGCAGTTTATTTTGCTGGCTCTTGGAATAGCTATGGTATGGGCGATCGGGGAAATTTTTCACGGGCATTAGATTTTCTGTCTTAAAACTAAATCTTTATTAATTCATTCCACTTTCAATAAATTATGAACATCAACAACGACAAGACAAAATACAAATTTCTCGAGGATATTGCAATAGCAGACATTGCTTATGAGGCATACGGGAAAGACCTCAACGAAGTTTTTGAAAATGCCGCCATGGCGATTTTTGAACTGATGGCAGACCTAAAAACTGTCGAGGCAAAAGAAAAGGTGGAATTTGAGCTTGAGCACGAGAAGCTGGACAACCTTCTTTACGATTTTCTCTCTGAGATTTTGTACCTTAAAGATTCAGAATACATGGTATTTAAGAGCGTGAAAGTCCTAATTGTTCATGAGGACAAAATTCACAAGGTAATTGCAACTCTTGAAGGGGAGGAAATAAACCCCGAAAAACAGCATCTTGAGAACGACATAAAAGCAGTTACAATGCACATGTTCGAGCTGGTCAAAACAGGCGAAGGGTACAAGGCAAGAGTTGTTGTTGACATCTAAACTGCGCGAATTTCCTGCCCTGATTTTTTCATGGGTTCAAAATTTTCAGAATAATCAACATGGGCGTCAATAATGGACACTGTTTTTGAGTTCTGAAATTGCGTAGTTAACTGTTTAACGCGCTGAACTCCGTCAAATCACAACTATTTTTTACCTATCAATTCTTCAGTGGTTACAAATTTTGCCCCATTCTTTTCAAATAAATGCAAGTTTTTCTGCTCATTTTCCCCGTAAACCGGCTTAATGGCATCAGTTATGACGTAAGTTTCAATTTCCATGTCCCTTAAGCCCAGAACAGTTGCCTTGACGCAAAAATCAGTCGCAACTCCGTACACATAGGCTTTGTTAAATTTTTTCAAGATTCTGCTTAGGTTGGGATTTGAAAACGGGGAATGACTTTTTTTAATCACTAATAGGCTTTGCCCATTGATTTTTGATCCCACCTCCTCGCCAAGGTCAAAGTGAGGTATTGCAACAAAATTTTTTACGCTGGTTTCGGGAATTTTCTCATGATTTTCGCTTAGTTTATCGGAATTGCATAAATCAATAGAGGCTATTATTGGAATTTTCCTTTCAGCTGCAAACTGGGTTATTCTTTTCAGATTCGGAATTATCAACTCCGCGCCGGGGACATAGAGCTTGCGGTTTTTTTGCATGAACTCTTTTTGAGTATCGACGTCAAAAAAGATAGTTTTTTTCATTGGAAGCACGGACGCTTTTGATTTTAAAATTTTTTACTTAATGTCTTGTATATCGAGCTTAAATCCTCATTTGGATATTTTTTGTTTGCTTCCTCGAAAAGCTCTATGATGTTAGTCTTTATTTCCTGGCCATTCTTCCTCACGGCCTGCTCAAGATACTTCAAGTCTTTTAGCATATACTTTGTCATGAACGCGGGCGGGAAATCATTGCTTAATATGTTTGGGACTTTTGTCTTAAAATACGGGGCCATCAAGGGGCCTGATTCTATTGCCTGCAAAAATACCCGCTTGTCAAGCCCTATTTTTTCGCATGTTGCAATTGATTCTGCAAAAATCCCCATCATTCCTCCAAGAAGGAAGTTGACAAGAAGCTTTAATTTTGCTGCATCTTCCTGGGAGCCGGCGTAAACTGTTGCTTTTCCGACTGCATCAAAAACATCCCGGAGCTTTTGCAAAGTTTCTTTTTTCCCTCCGTATAAAACAACCAGATTGCCCTCTTCCGCGGGTTTTTTTGAGCCTGAGACGTTTGCGTTCGCAAACTCAAATCCGTCTTTTTTTGATTTTTTTGTAAGTTCCTTGGCCAAATCAGGAGAGATAGTGCTCATGTTGACAAGAATTTTGCTTTTAGGGCTTATTTGGTTGACTACATCCATGACCGCATTATCATCAGGGAGCATCAGTATCGTCGCGTCAGCCCACTCGTAAAGCGCTTTTGGGCTGTCAAAGAATTTAGCGCCCATTTCGGATAGTGCGTCTGCCTTTTGCTTTGTTCTGTTATGGACTCCAAGCCCGGCTTTTTTCTTTAGGATGTTGGCGCACATTGGGGTGCCCATAATTCCAAGACCAATAAATCCGATTTTCATTTTGGCAAGTAACATCCTTATGGTTATAAATCTTATTTTTTGCTGACCATCTTTTTTAGCTTTTCAAAATCCTGCTTGATTAATTCTTTTGTTTTTGGATTATAAAGGGTTGCGGCAGGATGATATGTGATTAGGTAAGTTTTTCCGCCCTTTTCAACTATTTTCCCATGGTCTTTTGCGATTGCAAATTTCTCATGCAAAACGGCCACTGCAGCAGTATTTCCAAGCAAAACAATTATTTTAGGCTCGATGACATCAAATTGCCTGAACAAGTGAATCCTTCCATGTTCTATGTCATGATTTTTTGGGGTAACATAATCTGGAAGATACTTTATAGGGCTTGTAATGAAAATTTCCTCGTCCTTTAATCCAGCCTCCTTGATTAAGTTTCTTAATACTTTTCCGGCAGGCCCAACAAAAGGCCTTCCTGTTTTTGCCTCCTGTTTTCCCGGGGCCTCCCCGATAAATATGATGTCTGCATTTGAGTTCCCTTCGCCCGGGACTGATTTTCCTGACTTGTTTTTCCTGCATTCCCTGCAGTTTTCAATTTCTTTTGCAATCCTGTCGAGCTCTTTTTGCTTTGAACCAGATGTTTTTTGCATTTTTCATGTTTTAGCCGGCGGAATTATAAACCTTGCGGGCATTTATGTAAATTCCGACGGCAATTTCAAAAAATAAATACATTTATATAGAAGCATGCTCTGCAAAGTTCATGCAAAGAGCTGATTGTATTTGGCGCGTGTAGGTCAATTTTTTTCTTAGATAGCAATATATTCAGGGTTGCAGACGGCTTTTGGGCATAGCGACATTTTTTTAAACTTTATAAAATCAGACTTGTTTTTTGGAAAATCAAACAAACCTATGCTAAAATTTATGGAGGAAAACTAAAATGAAGCAAGCAATCCAATTGAAACCTTTAACTTTATTTGAAAGAATGGCCCTTGAAAGGAGGCTTAGCAATCAATTGTGCCCGATGAATATGATGGTTGAAGGAGAGTATGCAAGAAGCAGCCTTGCATCTGATTTTGTCCCGACATGCAGGTACAAGTGCGCAAAGGATTACGGACCGGCGAGAGGTGGCATAGCCAGCATAGTCGATTCGACATCATCGCTTACGCCCTGCACAAGAGAATTTGCAAATGGATGCGAAGTATACGCGAGATTTGGGCATCTTCTTTACGTGTTTCCTGAGGCTGTGGCCCTGAAAAGCGAGCTTGATTCTTAATTTTTCGAGAGGAAAAAATGAGAAAAAACCGCGCTGACGGAATTGAGCTCGGCTCAAAATATTTTGTTGGAACCTCAAAAAATATTGGGCTGGAGGGAATTGCTGCTGCTCGAGCTAACCGCCACTATGTTTTTGAAAACGTCGTTATGTACTCTAAAAAAAGGGCGAATGGAATGCAGTACGTCCAAAAGCTCGGGGGGCTAAGCGGGCTTCTAATAGAGCCGCAGGACATCAAAGTTTTGATTAAAATGTAAGAAAATTAATGCTCAAAGCTCTGCCCGCATCCGCATCCTGACTTTACGTTTGGGTTTGTAATCTTAAATCCACCTCCCATTAAGGAATCGACGTAGTCAAGCTTTGCGCCTTTGAGGAACTCAAGGTTGTCCGAATTAATTATTATTTTGACTCCTTTTTCTTCGTAAACCTTGTCCTCTTTTGTTGTGTTATCGTCAAGCTCAAGGCTGTATTGGAATCCAGAGCAACCGCCGGGAACAACATCAACCCTTAGGCATGAGCCTTCCTTGCTGTTTTCCTTCAAAACTTCGCTTAGCTTTTCGGCCGCTTTTTTTGTGACAATAAAATCTTTTCCTTCCTCGTGCTTGTTTTCCTCTATTGCCTTGTTTATGCTTGTTATTACTTCTGAAATTTGCTCATCTGACATCCCATGGCCCTTGAAGCCTTGTTCTAATGTTTCGTGATACGATACGTGGCATCCTACACAATGGACGCCTGCGCCCTGGAGAACCTCGATCGAAGCCGGATACTTTGCGACTACATCCCCTATTGTCATGCCCTTTGTTACAAGATGGATTGTTTTTTGCATTATCCTCACCTTAACAATTGTTAATTTTAGTTGTTTATAAATTTTGCCATTATCCTTGAGAATATGGTCGACTATTAATGCCTTAAAAACCTTTATAAACAAATAAAAATGCTGTATAAATATGATAAACAAGAAGGAGTTTGAGGAATTAAGAAAGGAGATAAATGATTCGGACGAGCAAAGGGAGGAAATCATACAACTATCAAGAGAGATTATAAGCGTTTCCAAGCAAATAATTTATGCAGCACAAAGGGATGATTTTAAGACGGCAGATTCGGCGGCAAAAGAAATCAGGCAAATGGCCCAAAAGCTAAAGAAAATAAATATCCCCCTGGATACGAACATGGGAGATGTTGCATTACAGGAGTATGCCGAGGCAATTGCTTTCTACGAGTTCGTGAAAAACAAGAAAATCCCGACAAGAAAACAGCTTGGCATTTCTGCAGAAGACTATCTCTGCGGAATTTCAGATTTGACTGGAGAACTGTTGAGAAAAGCAGTTTATGATGTCATCCACAAAAAATATGACGAGGCTGAAAAAATACAAAAGCTCGTGCACGATATTTACGGGGAGTTTTTGAAATTGCACCTGAGGAATAATGAATTAAGAAAAAAGTCCGATTCAATCAAGTGGAACCTGAAGAAACTGGAAGAAGTCATGTATGATATTTCTATCAAGGGAAAGCACGATAATCATAAGGATAATGGAAAGGAAGAATAAATTTTTGCGTGATTTGAATTGCGATGCCCTTTTTTGAACATCAGAATTTATTTTTATTTACAATATGCCAAAATCGTAACATTATCCAATAAATTTAAATAAGCACTTTTAATTCTTTGTCGTTATGAAAAGGACGCACACTTGCGGAGACTTGACTGACAATGACGTGAACAAGAAAGTAACCTTGTCAGGATGGTGCCACTCAAGAAGAGACCACGGCGGAGTTATTTTCATTGACTTAAGGGACAGGTACGGCGTTACGCAGGCTGTGTTTGACCCGTCGCATAACCCTCAAGCGCACAAAACTGCAGAAAAGCTTGGAAGAGAGGATGTAATTCAGGTAACCGGCTTAGTCAAGAAAAGAAAAGAGGGAATGGCGAATCAGAAACTAAAGACAGGCGCAATTGAAGTTTTTATAGAGAAGATTGAAATTCTAAGTGAGGCAGAGACTCCTCCAATAGAAATTGATGACAGGATTGCTACAAGCGAGGACATGAGGCTTAAGTACAGGTATCTTGACTTAAGAAAGCCGGGAATGCAAGGCAACATAATCACAAGGCACAAATTAATCAAGGCAACAAGGGATTATTTTGACAGCCTTGATTTTCTTGAGATCGAAACGCCAATTCTTGCAAAGTCGACTCCCGAAGGAGCAAGGGATTATCTGGTCCCTTCAAGAGTAAACCCCGGAAGGTTTTATGCGCTTCACCAAAGCCCGCAGATTTTCAAGCAGCTTTTGATGGTTTCAGGATTTGACAGGTACTTTCAGATTGCAAAATGCTTTAGGG
>CAZGTJ010000048.1:0-7356 GCA_964528545.1 uncultured Methanosarcinales archaeon | reverse complement strand
GCAAAAATTCAATTTCTTCTTCTTTCAAATCTTTCTTGGCAAAAATTCTTTTTTCCTCATCAACCTTTATTGATACTTCTTTTTGTTCTTCTTTTTCTTCAGAGCTGCTTAGAATTTCATCAGCATTTGTTGTAATCAGCTGATGCTCTTCAGAGGAAGCTATGCTTTTGATTTCAGTGTGCTCATTCTCCATAAGCAGAATTCCTTCGCCAACATTGGCAGTCAACAATTTTTCCTTTTCTGCTTCACTTAGATTAAATATTCTAACCACATTTTCAATGACTGCCGCTTCTTGTCTCATCAGCAGCTTATAAGAAGAATTTTGCAATATTGCGTTTGAAGCTCTGCTTGCCAATAAATCCCCAACATCCTGGGTGATAAGTAAAAGTCCCAAATTATATTTTCTTGATGTCTTGACAATCTCGAAAATATAGCCTGAATCTTCCGCTCTTCCCAGAAGCGACCATGCCTCATCTATGACGAGCAGTTTTCTTTCCAGGCTTTTTCGCATTTTCATGTAAACAAAATCCAAAATCAAGAACATGTTCACCGGCTTTGCCTGCCTTGGCATATCCCCAATTATAAAGCCAACCAGCTGATTGTCAAAATTAAGATTTGTCTGCTTGTTAAAGAATGAGAATACGCCATCAACAAACATAGATAATCTATTAATCAGGCTCCTGTAGGTTTCTTTTTCAATGATTGTAGCCTTTTTAGACATTCGTTCAAGTTCATTAAGCAAGTCTCCAAGTATGGGTGGCTTGTTGTTCCATGTCTTTGGATCATTTGTAATGCCTTTCCTCTCGTAAGTTTGCGTTAAGGCCTTATCCAGAACAGCTTTTTGGATTTCTGAAACTTGTCCCAACATTATGGGAAATAAGTCCATAAGCGACAATCTTTTTTCCGCATAATCATGGCCGAGCAGGTCAAGCGGATTAATAACCGTCTTTGAGTTTCTTGAAAAATTGATTACTTGCCCTTGATATTGCTGGATTAATTTCAAATATTCTGATTGAGGATCTATAATCATTACTTTGGTAGAATTAAGAAGTTGCCTCATGATAAAGACTTTGGCAGTATAGGACTTCCCGCCACCACTGCTGCCCATCAAAACCCCATTAGGATTAGAAAGCTTGAAGATGTCTTTTATTATGGGAACTTCATTCTTATTGACACCAACCCAAACTCCGGTGGGATTCAATTGCAAAAATTGAGAAGTAAAGGGAAAGAATGCAGCAAGGGCCTTAGTTGTTATATTCCTCTTAATTCCAAGCGCATTTTCTCCAAAAGGGATTGTTGATTTCAATCCATCTTTCATTCTAAATGTAGCCCTGCGAGGAATAATTAGCATGGCGTTAAGCTCTGCCTCAACCTTCTTGGTTATTAAATCTAGCTCATCGCTATTCTTGGCCTTGCAATTAATGTAAAGTGAAATATAAAACAGCTTTTCATTTCCTTTCTGCAAATTTTCAAGAACTGCTCTTGTATCCTGATACTGGATTTCCAAGGTCGGATTAATTGACGACTTTAATTCGGCTGCAAATAAATCCGCTCTTTGCTTTTGCAGCTCCTTGTTGAGCATAACCATCATTGTTTCAATCGAAAACGGCTCAATAAAAATGGAAATGTCAAATATTCCATTCAAGGTGATTATCTTGTCAAGAAATCCAATATCGACTGTCCTTGGATAGCCATCAGCATAGATTACTCTGCATTCCTTGCCATCTACAATTATCTTATCAGGGAGCTGCTTAATTAGCTTTGGGGCAATAATATAATGCAAGTAATCATCTCTTAAGCTTGTATCAGGCTTTGATTTTTCTGAATCACTTAAGATGTCGTTGAAAAAGCTTGCAAGAACTTGTGTTAATTCCTCGTTGCTTAAAGACCTAAATTTCAAATTCAAGGCCTTTAACTGCTGCTCAACGACTCCAACCTGGACGGCCAGCCCTATTTCCTCTTTTTCCGGAATTACAATGTAAAAGCTTCTATCCAATACTGACTTATCTTTTATGGTATTTATCAAATGCTCCTTATAGCTCTCAAAATGAGTATTGTAGATTGATTTTTTTGTATTTTTTACAAGCTCCTCAACCCTTACTTCAAGCTCATTAATATATTTGTCCAGATTGATATAATTCGTTCCAATAATGATTTGCACTGGAAAATCCAGCGCATTGAGAAATTTCTGGAATCCTGAATTTACACTTTGCTTATCATTTTGGTTTCTAATTGAGAAATTTATAGGCTGAACTTCTAATATTGTTAGCTTCCTAAAGTTTGCCTGCGCAGCCAGCTCATTTTTTCTTTTTAGGATACTTTTTAGTTTTCCAAACATAAAGCTCACCTTTCTCGATTTTTTCGATTCTAAGGAACTGAATCATTTTATCATCCATTTGCCTCATTTCCCGAAATTTTGTCCATTGCACGATGTCTCTTAAATACCTCGAGAAATTAAAGAACATGAACAGGCTTGCAATTGCAAGCAAAATCAAGACAATAGTTGACCTCGTGTAAACATCCATCCTTGTCTTAAAGAAGATTATTATGCTTGGTATTCCAAATAAAACTGCATAAAGAAGCTGCCTAAAAGTAAGCCCAAATATTATTTTCTCTTCGTACTGTAGCTGTTGAGGTATTTCGTATGCCATTTTACTTTGAGAAGAGCAGTGCTGCCTGCCCCATGTCTGATTTTATTGCTCCCATCGCAGCTTTGGCAGCGACAAACAAGGCTAAAAACACCATAGAGAGGGTTACGAGCATGAATGCTGCAATCATAACCAGCGTTTTGTATTCGTCAAAGACGGGAAGCTCAACCATTTTTGAAGCTGCAAGAAGCATGAGGGAATGGATGAAAGGCAAAAATATCACAACCATTAGGCTATTTATGATTAGCTTGCCATAGCTTTTTGTTGGCGGCAAAAAGTTCAAAAATAGTCCGATTGGAAAAAACAAGACTCCAACAGCCACAAGAAGATATCTTAGAGCCAGGAATAAGACCGTAATTAGCAAAGTAATTAGATAAGGAAGCAAAAGAATTAACTGCATGCCGATGCTGGTTATATTGTCAGCCTTTAGCAAAAAGAAATCCGGGCCAATAGAATTGATAATTCCTGCTGTCAAAGATGATGAAATTTCAAGGACTAAAGTATAAAGATAATAAGAGGCCTGGACAAAAACCATCATAAATACCACATTCTTAAGCCATTCTTTTGCCCTCTCACGCCTTTCGGACGTGTAGCCCGATATAATAAAATTAAAGCCTGCAAAAACTATGAAAAGGCCATAAAACAGGGAAAGGATATAGACAATTATCGCCCACATAGGAAGAAATGCTTCTGTATCAACAGGCTCAGACAAAAGCATTTTAACTAGCTTTAGGAACGGCTGCAATGGTGCATTTATCAGGTCAAGAATGTACTGAAATAATTTTTGAGGTATGCACGTAGCAAGATTTGTCAATCCGCAGCTTTCTTCTTCTTCCTGTGCGAATGATAGAGGTATAACTAGGAGAAATGTAAATAACATTGAAAATAGCTTTGTTTGTTTCATAGGGTACACCTCGGAGAATTTTCGTTAAATTTGATGTCAATGATTAAATTAGTTATTCTTTAAGAACCACTGCTTCCTTTCCATTGCTTATTATTCTAACTCTATCTTCTAAAGATCTAGCATTCTGATAAAGTTCAGTAGGAGCTAAATCATCAAAGCCTGCTGTTACCTTCGCCCTTTTTATTAGTCTCATCATGTCATGGACCATAAATAGTCGCATATCGCCAACAATTAAAGCTTGCATTCCTGGAATGCTCAAGTCAACTGGATAATCCTCTCTATTTGCACTAGATGCAATATAGCAATACGGGGCATCCAATTTTTGGTCTAATGTTGCATTATGGAGGCGTAATGTACTCGCTATCGCATTCCTATAACCAGATGTACCAAGGGAACTTGCCATGGTCCCCATCTGGTTAAGTCTCCGCCTCAAATCATCGTCGTGGACTCCATCAAGATTGATTTGATTAATCCACATGCTTGCCTCAAAAGTTCCAACTCCTTTTATCAAAGGAAGCACAATTCCATCAGGCGATGTGATCCCAAAAGCCAAGTCAGTTTTCGATGCACCATTTGGTGCCTCAACTTTAAAATCGGCAGTTTCAATTTTTTTAAATGGCCTGACTTGATACAAGAAAAATGGGTCAAAGCCAAATTCAACAAATAAGCTCTGTCCAACAGCAATTTCTTCCAAAGCCTCAAGCTGCTTGTAGACCTCAAGCAAAAATTTGGCGTTCCCCTCTTCCATACCACTTGAAAAGAGAACCTTATTACGAACCCTTTTCCCGTTGTTATAATCAATAACGGTACCGTAATGCATCCTTGCTCCGGAGCGGGTAGGTGTAGAATAACAGATAATAAATAAATCGGGATTGTTAGGATGCCTCATCATTGCACCGCCATCATAATATGAACCTGCTTGCTCCTGAACGATTACATGCATTCTTTCGTCAATAGGAAATCCATTTTGGTGTGCATAGAGCATTGCCTTTTCACTTAGTGCGCTTCTTTTAACCCTATCAACTGCCGCAAGCAAATCAAATTCATTTCTAACACCCTTCACCGACTCAAAAACTCCCTCAAAATCTCCATATTCATGAGGGGAAGAAGATCGCACAATAACGGGTTTTTTCATTTGTTCGAAAGTTGAAAGTAATGTACCCATTTCCTGACTATGCTCCTTTACAACATAAAATGGAATAGGCATGGTTGGTACTTTTTCACGAACAAAATTCAAAATTGCTGCTTTTCCACCATACCTTTGTATATCAACCGGAGGTAACATAAAGACGATGTATTTAATTACCTCATTTAAATCTTTTTATTTGTAACTACTACTAAATAATATACTAAAATGTTGTCGTCAGCTTGCGTTACAGCTGTCCTATCTCTTGCCTTAATCCTAGTTTGCCCCTAGGACTAAATCCTTTCGGAATTATCTTTGATTATGAAAATACAAGTCCTCCAAACTTCTTAATCACCGAATACAGAAAATAAAGTATTCCTGAGAAAACGCCAAGATTCAAGGCAAACTCCCATGCATCTTTTTTGCTTACGCTGATAATCTGGTCAACTTCGCTTCCACCATAACTGACAGAAATTCTGTTATAGGAAGGGTCAGCGGTAAATTGAGCTGAATTTTTCACCGCAAGTTCTTTCTTGCCGTATCTAACCATCATCAATGTGTCAGGTGGCTCTAGTGTAACATTAATTGCTTCATTTTCCTTAAAGTGGAACCTATTAACCTTAACAGAAATAGGAGTTCTGTTTAATTCCAAATTGCAAAGCGAAAGCCAGCTGTTAAAATGGTCATGAAATTTCAGCTTACAATCTTTGTAATTTGAAACATAAAATTTGTAAGATTTGTTTTGCAGCTCTACATTGATATTATTTGAGTCGATTGTTGTTAAATTATTTGCGCGCACAGTCAAAACATTATATGGCGGAATGCTAACGTTTAGGTCGTAATAATATCGGTATTTTTTATAAAATGAATCAGGAAAAGTTAGCTCGAATGCGTCAAAATCAGAAATATTCAGGCGGCCTGCAACTGTGCCTTGATAAATATCTAATGGCTTGACTTCTGCTTTAATTCTTTTATCGTAAAGCAATGAGCTTTTTGAGTCCCGCAAGGTAACTTGATTAACCCTGCTCTCACTTTTGTACAGCTTGCAATCTTCGCACCACCTAAGGCAATCTCCAGCTCTGCTTTTTCTGCAACATCTCTTTTCAATTTGGTAATGCTTGATATCTACTTGCGTTTGGATTGTTAAAACAACTTCAAAATTCATGTTGGATGATGATGTGAAATCAACTAACTCCCTATTGCCAATTTGCTCGCCATTAAGGTAAACATTTAGGGTGGCATCATTTCCGACAAGGCTGTATTCTGTTTTGCAGTCCCATCCTTCAAGCCCGCTTGGCATCTCGAACCTGTAATTATACTTGCTAAGTATAGAGCCTCCTCCAGGGCTAAGCAGCTTGCCATCGGCAATTACAGAGGGCGTAATGGCAATAACCTTAAGCCATGCATCCTTTATGTAGCCATTGCTTGCAGTTGCGACATTCGATGGCACAGAGCTAAAATCAATCCCTGTATTCCAATTGCGGACAAAATCATGGTCTGCTATCCTGTTGTTGCCATAAAGCAGATCAGTAATAAGCAGTTGCTTGCTTGAATCGCTTAATCCGCTTGAGGCTATCTCGTTGCAAGCCCCTAATTTATTAGGTGCAACATCAGTGCAGCTTATTGCTTGTGCCATTGGCATCAACGCAAAAGCTATAATCAGCCAATTAGCAAGTTTACGATGTATGGCGCTGCCCATATTACGGAAATGCCAATTAATACATATCCTGCGGTGTGCTTGCTGTTTTCCCTTTTTTTGATGTCACTGCCAGCAAACATGTAATTAAAAGCCTGTATGAACAAGGCAATTGCTGCAATAATTGATGCTCCGTACTTTATTAGATTGTATATTTTAGTTACCGGAGATAAGATTACATCATATTGTTCCTTTTCCACATCGCTTGGCTCGACGTCAAGACTTGCTGCTGCATGCGCCGTCCCTGCAAATTTAAGCATAGGGACCAAAATAATCAGCAAGTAGCTCAAAATGCTAATCCAACTGCTAGTTTTCCCTCTCATTTTTCAAACCCCCATTTTTATTTTCTTGTTTTGGCACCTTTACAATAATGTCAAAATTAAATGGCCTAACTATTGTCTTTCGAACTATTGTAATGTGCTTCTTGATTGTCTCCTGAATTTCGCATATGTCCATTTGCGCTCACCAAAAAAAATTAAGCTGCTCTATCAAGCACTTTCTCGTAATACTTTGTCGGCTTGATCGAGGTTATGGTTGTCTTGTGAACAATCCATTTGCCATCATCACTCTTGATGATGCTTGTGTCTATTATCGGCATCTTGTTTAGCTGCTCGATTTTTGCCTGCGTTAGTGCTTCCATTTTCTTTACCTCCGAAATTTTATAAGAAAAAGAAAGTTTACAAGTTTATATAGGGTGGTTTGAGAAAAAATAAAAAAGTCAAAAAAGCAAAGCGATAGTTAGAAAAAAAGTAAAAATGGGAAGAAAAACATTACTAAAGTTTGAAAAAATCATACTCCAAAATTAATTTTGCAAAAGCATGTATGCATAAGAAATTATCAAATTCTCCTTCCAATCTCTTGCTATTTTCATTTCCTCAATTGATGCTAATGCATCTTTTCTGCTTAAAACATCCTTTTCGCATAAAACAAATATAACAAACGGGCTAAAATTAATTGGTATTTTCGTATTCTTTTGAAGCCT
>CAZGTJ010000047.1:5021-7390 GCA_964528545.1 uncultured Methanosarcinales archaeon | reverse complement strand
GATGAGTTCATGGATGACATAGTTGAAATTTCAAAGCCCCACATAATAAGTGTTGTGACAGCAAGCAGCTCTCTTGCCAGCCTTTACAACGAGCTTGTGGATTTATATGAATATTTCAGGGCAAAGCACGCGGATCTTGAGGAAAACGACAGGGGGATAAAGCAGGCTGAAAGGCTGCTTTCCGACGAAATCAAGGGGCTAAGCAAGAAAGCGCAGATTGTCGACGAGGTGCAGAAGGAATCCGACTTGGCAGGATTGTACAACAGCCTTATTGACTTGCTCAACCACTACTTAAAAAAGCAGGAGCTAAGCTCAAGAATCAAGGGAAGCTGATTCACAGCACAAAGATATTTAAACAAAAAAACATTATTTTTTGCCATGAAGGAAAAAGCAGAGTTAAGGTCAAAGGCAAAAAAGCTTGAGCCGGCAATGAGAATAGGAAAAACCGGCCTCAACGAGAATGTTGTCAAAAGCATCAGCAATCTTCTAGAGAAAAGAAAACTGATAAAAATAAAGCTGCTTCGCTCCTCTTTTGGGGAAAAAGACAAGAAAAAGCTAATCGAGGACATTCTTGCCTTCACGAGATCAGAACTAATCGAATCTGTAGGCAATGTCATCGTTTTGCATAGAAAGAATTAGTTGCAATGTCTGCTCATTTCAATCCAAAATTCCTGTGGTTCCTTATCCTCCTGCTTAATTCCACGCACTTGTGATACACTTTGCCTTTTGCATGCCTTGGGATTTTTTGGTACATTGAGGATATTCTTGGATAAATTCTCTCTGCCTCGTGATGCACTCCGAAGTCAAGGCAGCTGTGGGCCTTGTTGATTAACGCGTTGATGAAAGCTATATGGTGCTCTGTGCTGTCATCCTCTGCTGTTTCCGGATTAATTCCGTGCAGCTCCTCTCTTGGCTCATTCAATTCCAATCCTGTCTTTCCCGCAGTAATTCTAGACGGCAATTCAGGCAGCTCATAATGCGAATTTTCGCTTTCAAGCCTTCTTAATGTCATCTGCCTTCTTACCTTGGTGAAAGCGTATTTATAATCTTTCACAAAAAGAAAGTAATAGCCTGCAAGGCTTGTCATCACGGTTATCCCAATCCACATTGCAATCGACTGCCATACGGCCAATCCAAAGCCAATCGATGACATTATCGAATTTCCTGTCAAGCTGTTTGACGCCTTTGTTATTTCAGCCGGGCTCAGCAGGATTATTGTCCTTGAGATTTTAACATCTTCTATGTTGATTTTCTTATCGACGCTGTAAGTAACCTGCTCGCCGTTTGCGTTGAAGCTCAGGAAACCGAACTTGACGACAGGGTCATCCTTCAGGATTTCAAAGCTTTGCCCTTCAAAACTAATCTCGCTTGCGTGCTCGGCAATTGATTTTGGAATTGTCTCGATTGCAATGACGTCGCTTAAAGTTTCAGCTGACTGGTAAGCCATTCTTTTCTTGACTATGCTTCTGTCAATTTTTGAACCATCCATGTAGGCGATTGCGACTATTTTTGTTTTTATTTCAACTTTCATTTTGTCTTTTCTGTCATCGTTTAATTCAACGTATTTGCTTTTTTCCTCCTGCGTAAAACTCATGTCCTTGAAAAGCTCGTCAACTGCAAGAGAGATGTCATCTTTCGATATGCTTTGAATGAAGTCGGATTTTTCAGCAATTTCGGCATCTTTCATTGTTGTCTTCTCTATCTTTTTGGTTTCCTGCTCCGCACTGTTCAGTTTTTGCCTTAGCTCATCTTCGGTTGCATAAACTTTCTTGTAAGATTCAAGCTGGTCTCTTAAGTTCCTTAGGTTTCCTTTTGCAGTGCTTATCTGGTCTTCAATCTTAAGCTCCCTCAGCATCTCTTTTTTCTCTCCCTGGACCTGCCCAAGCCTGCTTAATTCCTCGTCAAAATCAATTATTTTTGTATCAAGCCTGCTTATTGCAATGTCCACCTGCGGAACCAAATTAGGGGGCAGAACTTTTGGAGCATCTTCTTCCGGGGTATTTGCTTCCTGAACCTGCTCTTGAAATATTAAATTTAGCGAGGTGGCAAAAACTTCCTCTGACAACGGCCCTTCGTTTCCTGCCTTGTCAACTGCGCTAACCTTGTAATAATAAGTTACCTTGTCTATTGTGCTTCTGTCAAGATACTGCTTTGTCCCGTTTGCATTTTCGTCATCATCTGATTTTGCATAGAAATCCACATAATTAATTCCGCTCGATGTTGTCCTATAGACATTAAAATGGTCAGGCTCCTCCCCATCGTAATACCAGCTCATTTTTATATCGCCGTCGGGCTCGGAAGCTGCCTTCACGCTTTGTGGAAAAGGCGGCTTTTCTGTGTCAACAACAAAGATATTTCCCGCAGTTATT
>CAZGTJ010000047.1:2162-5011 GCA_964528545.1 uncultured Methanosarcinales archaeon | reverse complement strand
GTCCCTACCGTTCCTGAGCTGTCAACTGCGCTGAAATGGAAAGTCCCGACTTTGTTATTGTCCAGCTCGGTAATAATCATATAGCCCCTCCACACGCTTCCCAAGCCTGCAAGCGAAATTATTTTTTTTGCGCCTGGCGCATCGTTGAAGCTGTATTCGAGGCTCGGGGCATTGTCAAGGCTTTCTGATGTGATAACCTTAACTTCAACAACCCCTTCTTTCACCGGGGTTCCATCGCTTAGGGCAATTTCAGCGCTTGGCGCAATGTCGACATTGAATTTTATTGTCAACGCATCGCTCGTGTAATTTGACGAATCCATGCATTTTGCATAATATGTTTTTTCTCCCTGGCTTAGGCCCGTTAAGGTGTGATTATGCGAAGTTGATTCAGTGTTTTGGAAGCGGTTTTGCATGCTTTCATAGCTTACCTCAGACGAATCAAACCTGCATATTGCAAATTCATTTGTTCTCACAATCAATGTTGCCGAATCCTTTGGCACAATTCCGCTTGGAGACGCGCTTGTGATTATCGGCTTTGACGCATTTATCGTTCCCGTCCTGTTTAGAGTCATTACAAAAGCTCCCGACGCATTCTGGACTGCCGCGTAAATCGAATATTCTCCCGGAAGATTTGCTGTTGCCGTGTACGTGAAATTATAAAATTCCCCAACAAAGCTTGATGATGCAAATCCAAGCACGGTTAGGGGGGTGTTGACATTTGTGTACGCCAAGTTGATAACCCCATCAAACGGGGCCGCATTAATCGAGATGTTTACCTGAAATGCCTGTGCTTCAATTGCGTATTGGGGCGATTTAATCGTTACGGCTGCATTTGCTATTGGCACAACTAGAAAAATCATTGCAAAAATCCAGACTATGCGCTTGTTATTCATCATCCAGCAAATCCTTCAGCAAATGCTTGTTCTCCTCGACGAATTTTTCTATTGCCTGCTCCAAAAATTTGTTCAGCGGGATTTTTTTAAGGGTTGCAATTACTTTTGCCTGCGCGTGAATTTTCTCTTTCAATCCGATGTTGACTCTTTTCTCAGGCATTTTCATGGGTGCTTAATTGAGCAATTTTTCAGTTTGACAAAAAAAAATTTAATTTTCATTTTAATCAGGCCCATAATCGTAATACCTGGAAATGTTTAATGCAGTCGAATAAAGCTCCTGCCGGCTTATTCTTATTCCGCGCCTTAGCTTGCCGTTAGAAACAGGGCTATCTGAAACTGCAGATACACTATTATATCGCGTTTGTTGTATTTGTTTTTCCATTCCAATATACGAAAAAGTATACTAAATGACTTTTATGATATAACTTATTTAAATACTTTTCGTTATAGAAATCATAAAAATATTTTTATGATTATTTTCATACATACCTATTTATAAAGATTTATAAACAGGCAGAATAATCAACTAATTAAAGAATTACTTAATCAGCACTTAAATATGGATGGTGCTTGCGATGAATGGCTCGAGATTTGTGGTGACTTCATGTCCTTTGTGGTCGTCAAAGACGACAATTGACGAGGAGCATCTTAATGCCCCGATTTCAAGAAGGAGGTTTGAAAGCATGTCCTTTAAAGGCAGCCTTGGGTGCTTTTCAATCAAAGCGGAAATTGAATCCAAAAGAAGGTGCTCGACTTTTTCATTTGTTATGAGATTTCTTAAGAACAAATAAACGCCGAATAAGTCTGTTACTGGAATTGTGTATGTCGTCTTGCCTATCATCTGGTTTTCCTTGACGTTCTCGCTCGCATCAACTATGATGAACTTGTCGGCGCTCACATTGGCCCTTTCCATTGTCTGGACGACAATATGATAAGGGTCGTTTACGGAGATATAGCACGCTTTCGCGTATCTTCTTGCTGAAACTGAAACAAGGTCTTCCATGTTTTCCCTGTAATTTGCGCGGTTCATAACAATAAGAGTGTGCATAAGCCAATCCAAGTGCAATTAGTATAACTATTTTTCCTTCTTTTAGGTTCCCTGAAAATGAGGTTGCCTTCAATCTGCAAGGCTTTAAAATATACGTGTATAACTGACAAGGGAAAATCCCTTTACAGGGAGTGTCAATTGTCTATGCTGAAAGAAAGCCGAGCCGACGGCAACCTTGAAAAGATTTTTCATAGAAGCCGCTTGTTCAAGAAAGAATTATATTTAGGGTTTTGCTCCTGTTTATATCTATAGTCATTGTTTTTCTTCCATATCCAGTTTTATTTATGCTAATATTGTAAGGAGTAAAGCAGACAATATTGGGTTCATTATTTAAATCGGTGCACGTATCTATTCCTATTGTGAATGGAACGGTGCCGTTGAGTGTGTATTCTGTGATTATTAGATTTGACAAAAATCCATTTGTCGGAGTAAGCTGGCTATACGCTCTATTTGCATATGAGTTGTTAATATCAACTTGCACTCGAGATATTCCAATACCATTAATATCACTTACATTGATATTTAAGAACCATCTTATTGTTAAGTTGCTATCTTTAACATATACTTTTGACTTATCAAAATTTACGTTCAAAAATGTGGTATTATATGTTTTATTCTGAAGCCAGATGTTATAATAGTCAGTTGCACAACCGCTTGTGCATTGTACTAATGTATCATTTATAAATGTATTAAAGTACGAGCCAATTGTTCTCGTTATTGGATAAGTTGCATTTATCACAATTCCTTTTGATGAAGAGTAGATTATGTTGTTAGACGATAAAGTTGAATTTACATGGAAATTCATGTATATTCCATATGAATCGTATTGACTTAGAGCGGTAATGATATTTTTTGAAATATTATTCTTAGGGGATATACTATTTAGCTATGGAGACTTCTATAACAGA
>CAZGTJ010000047.1:0-2152 GCA_964528545.1 uncultured Methanosarcinales archaeon | reverse complement strand
CGGTCTAATAGGTAAATACCATGGCTGTTGCCTCCTTTAGTTGATATGTTATTTGAGACAATTTGATTGCTTCTGGCATTTTGATACAGATAAATCCCATGCGCGTTGCTATTGTTAGTACTAATTACATTACCTACTACTTTGTTATCATAACTATTGGTAATGGTTATTCCATTTGTATAGGAGCTATTAGTCATTATAGTATTATTGTGAATATAATTATTCCTGCCTTCTATATTGATTCCGCTAATGTAACCAAATCCAGAAAGTTTATAGCCCCCATGATTAATGAAATTACTGCTAATGTTGTTATCATAACTTGATGTTTGCCTTATTGTTACTCCCGTTGCCCAATCTCCACCAACTGTTATGCTATTAAGGCGTACATTGTTTCTAAAACCTATTATAGACACCCCATGCCCATAGTCTTTCATTGTTGTTATTGTGTTGCTCGAGATATTGTTATATGAAGGGTCTGTAAACCCTCCTGATCTACTTATATCTACTCCATATCCATAGCTTCCATTGGTAAATATAGTATTATTGTAAACAAAATTACGCACGGCACCCTCACCTAATTTGATGCCATATCCATAACTACTATTTGTTATCACTAAATTACTAGAAATTATATTGTTGTTTGAATTTTCAATATAGGTCCCAAAGCCATAATCAGCTAATGTACGTATATAGTTGTTATAAATTCTGTTTTGATTTGACCCAGCAGTCGCAAAAAGTATTCTATACAAATACACCCCGTACCCATAGTCCCTTTTTGTAGTGATTGTATTGTAATAAATTGAGTTATTCGAGCTTGTTGCCATCGATATTCCGCGGCCGTAGTCGCCATTTGTGTAAATAACATTGTCAAATACGGCCCCTTCATTGCTTGAATTTAATATAATCCCGTACACAGAATAGCCGCTTGTGTTTATTTCGTTTCCAGAAATGTTATTAAGGTGCGATTTCCCTATATGAACTCCGGCAGCAAAGTCGCCACGAACGTTTATGCTGTTGTTTTTAATGGAGTTATTGATTGCCTCGCTAGACATGATACCGAAACTTAGTTGCCCCGCTGTTGAAATTTTATTACTGTAAATACTGTTGTCGGAACTTAAAAACAAATATGTGCCATACCCCCTGGCTCCGCTTGTTGTTATTGTGTTGCTGTAGATGCTGTTGTTCGAGCTTGAAGAAGCATAAACTCCATGAGAATTGCTTCCAGTGGTTGTAATATTATTATTATAAATACTAGTATTCAAAGCAAGGGCAAGGGATATGCTAGGGATGTCATCACCATTTGTAGTTATTACATTATTGTAAACCTTGTTACTATTACTTTCTTCTACATCAATGACGGAAGTGTACAAGGCAGGTGTATCCACATTTAAGGTTATAGTATTGCTATAAACCTCATTATTATTTGAGTTAGGCCAAATTCCAATTGTGTAAGCCGCCCCTCCATCAGACATTAAATCATTTTCGTAAACTTTATTATTAGAACTAACTTCCAAATAAATCCCCCTACCTCCGCCTATCCCCGGCACTCCAGTTGTGTTTATGAGGTTTCCGTTAATACTGTTGTTAAAGCTTGAAAATAAGCCAATTCCTGTAGCATATGGACTAGTCATTGATATTAAATTATCATAAATATCATTTCCGAAGCTGGAAGATAAATAAACTGCATTCTCTACCCAATCCGCCATGTTAGAAATTATTTTGTTGTTGTAAATTTTGTTTCCTGAACTTTTTCTTATTGAAATTGCATTTTTCATGTAATCATTGCTTACGTTAATTAAGTTAGAATAGATATCATTCCCAAATCCAGAAGATACATAAATTCCGTTTGGGTTGACCCCATGTGTCTTAATATTATTATCATGAACTACAGCACCAAATTCATCACTACTGAAAAACATTCCATGACCATCATTCCCAAAAGTTTCAATGCTGTTGTTGTAGATTGATGTGTAACTTGAATTTTTCATTACAGATATTCCATATGAATTAGTTATTAAGCTGGAATCCCCTAAATCTCTTTGAACTATTTCGCACCCCTTAATGGTAGTATAATTAAAGCCCGTAATATTAACTCCGTAACCCATTACGTTTCGCGAATAATTAATTGTATATCCATGGCAGTCAATAGTAA
>CAZGTJ010000046.1:0-7437 GCA_964528545.1 uncultured Methanosarcinales archaeon | reverse complement strand
GTATACTCGTACTCTACAAACTTCAACCTTTTGTCGACGCTGTCTATTTTGAACTTTAGGTGAGATTTTTTGAACAGCTCGTAGAAGAAGTTTTTCCCCATCTTATTTCTTTGATAATATTACTGCTAATTTTTTTTTGTATTCTTCCAGGAATCTATTGGCACTATTATTTGATTCGAGTGGATTTAGGTGCTCTGCCAGTGTCGCATAAAGCACATTTGCGGCTGTGTTGTAAGGTGCTTCAAGTTGTTGCGGGCTCGGCGCCATCTGAAGCAGCATTTCTTTGCACATAGACCTTAGCCTGATGTCCTGAATAACTGAATTGTAGTCTTTGTAGCCAGATGCCCTTTCAAGTATATTTTTGACAAAGATCGATTTGCCGTTTAAAAGCGCTTCTGTCGGGACAAGCTCATCTTTTTTTGGGTCGTAAACAAGAAGATCCTGGAACTCGGGCTCGTTATCAGAATTCCATTTCTTTAATACCTCGGTAACTGAAAGAACCCTTCTGACCCTTGTAAGCGCAGTCGGGCTTTTTATCTGGTTTTGGATAATTATAAGGTCTGTAACTTTAAAAGAGCCGCTTGGAACTTCAAGGTCATTGACAACCCTGTCATAAACTCCATAAGGGGTGTCGCCGTGGATTGTGCCTGCAACGACATTGCTCATTGCGCCGACCCTCATCGCTTCATAGAGAACTTTTGCCTCCTTGCCCCTTATCTCTCCCACTATAAGGCAAGAGTCTCCTAGCCTAAGCGTAGTCCTAAGCCCCAGATCAAATGATATCTCCATCCCATGCTCAAGCAAGGCAGACCTGACCTTTAGCGGCAGTATGTCATATCCGAGCTGCTTGTAAGACTCTATTGGCAATTCCTGGGTGTCTTCAATCGTAATAATCCTGTATTTCGGCAATATCTCAAGCAGCATCGACCCCAGCAAGGCTGTCTTACCCGAGCCTCTTGGCCCTGCGCAAAGAAAGCTCCTTCCTTGCGCGATGGCCAGCGACATAAGGCCTGAAAAAATTCCGTTGAAAGCTTTTCGCTTCATGAACAAAGGCAATGTCCATGGCTTTTCCCTGTGCTTTCTTATCGAAAATGCAGTCCCAAAAATGGAAAAAGGGTCAATAGTTGCAGCAACCCTTGCTTTTTGAGGCGGTATTACTATCTCGCCGTCAATTTGCGGCTGCGCCTTGTTGAGCGGCCTTCCGGTTGAAATCTTTAGCCTTGTAGAGATGTAATTTGTGAATTCGTCGCTTGGGTATATATTTGAGACGCACTCATCATAGTCAGAATGAACTATCCTGATTGCTGTTTTGTAGGCTGGAGGATTGATATTTATTTCAAGGATCTTCTCGTCAAAAAGCAGATGCTCAAGAATCCCGTATTCAAGATACCATCTTTTGATTACAGGATTGTTCGTTTCCCCGGTTTCCTTGAATTCCTCCACCTCTTTGAACATGCCCATCAGCTCCTTAAATGTCATTCTGATTTCAGGAATCATTATCTCATAGACATAGCCGACTTCCGAAGGGTTTTTAAGAATTCGTACGTGGGCCTTTGTTGGCAAATCGTACTCGTCAATAACCTCAAATCCCAGATGACTGAAGAAAAATCTGACGTCGATAAAGAAAGGCTCTATGTGCCTTAGCTTCCCGGCTCCTGAATATTCCTTTGTGAAATACTTTGTCATGAGCCTGACTGTGTCAAACTGCCTCTTTGGTATGCACGGGCACGCCTTGCATTTGTCTGAAAAAACAAGAGAACTCATCTGCTTGACTTTTAACGGGCACTCTTCGCAGTCAATGGTAATTAAATCGCTATCCTCGCCTATCATCTTAAATACAAGCCTCTTTTTTTATATATCACTAATAACTCATTTTGAATATTGCCCTTTATAAATTTAACTTTTAATGGCGCGCTTTAGGCCCATAACAAGTCAATGCCGCAAGAAGTTTTCCTCTTGAAATCTTTGAAAAAACTCCACCTTTATTTTGAATATAGTTAAGAAACGAGATATCTGTAAATTATGCAGCTATGAAAAATCATTTGCCGTCGATGCATTAATAATATCAAATCACGTCTGCTCCTGCGCGCATCTCTCGCACATTAGCATGCCTTTTATTTTTGTCACATCCTCGACGTAAGCTCCGCATCCCTGGCAGATTGCCTCTCTTGCAATCACCCTGTTGATTGGCTTTCTTTTTTGCTCCCTGATCTCAAATTTCTCGACAAGAAGCTCGAATAATTGCGGCGCTATTTTTAGGATATCTTTCAAAGTAAGCAACCCGATCATTTTACCGTTGTCCAGAACAGGGAGGTGCCTTATGTTTTCATCCCTCATTTTGACTAGGGCATCATAAATATCAGCATTTGGAGAAATTGTAATCAGTTTTTTCTCCATGAATTCAGAAACCCTTTTTCCAATCGGGTTTATTTTTTTTGCAATCACATCCCTCACAATGTCCTGCTCTGTAATCAGCCCGATTGACTTGTGGTCGTCCTTGACGACGAGGGCGCCTACATGGTTTTTGTTCATGACGCTTGCGCATTCCTCGAGTGTGGCATCTGGAGAAACAGAAACCGGCTTTGTTGTCATTGCATCATAAACTTTCACGCCTGTTTTCATTTTGCACCAAGCTGACTTTGTTTTGATTATATAAATAGTTTTCGAATGAGCAAATGATTTTTTCCATTGGCGGAAATTAATTGTGCAATGATTTTTAAACAAAGGAATTTTCAGAATTTTGCCTTGCCTAATACATGGTCTTTGACGTCAGAAGAAATAATGCTCTGGAGAGTTCCGCAATAAATCTTCTTTAGGGCTAATAATTCACCAAAATCTCAACATCTTCTCCAAACACCCTCTTTAAGTCCTCGAATATCGGTTTTTTCAAGGTTGTTTTCTGGAAATTGTCAAGCTTTGCAATCGCGCTTTCAAGCTCCTCAAGCGAGCTTTTATTTACAGAGCCCAAGCTTCCGTCAGGATTTATTTTTGCCTTGCTTATCTCTTTTTGCTCGTTGTCAAGGTCAGAATTTATGAACGCGTTGTCCCCAATCAGGATGATTTCCCCGAATTTGTTTCCATACTTGACCCTTACCTTCAGCCTTTCAAGCTCGTGCCCCCTTTTTCTCTGCATATGCTCCACCAAAAACCTGATCAAGGCGCCTGCATCTCTCTGCAGGCTTTCAATTTCAACTTTTGACAGCTTGCCGTCGTCATAATCTTTCCTTGCCTTGAAGAGTTCCTGCAATGTCCTGAATAATTTTGCGGGCATCTTTCCTTCCGTAACCAGCTTGTCTTCAACCATGCCAAGAACTTCATTGTCCTTTGCCTTCCCGATCCCCTCTGTTTTCAGAACATCCCTAGTTACGGTAATTATTGTGTCGTATATGTCGAGCATTTCTTTTTCTTCCTTGATATTCTCGATTTGCGTGAATAACCTCTTTATTCTCTTGAGGTATTTATCGCCGTCGGTAAGCAATTCGTCAAGCTCTCTTCCGCTCAGCTCCTTTTTCTCCCCGTGTTCGATTGCCTTTCTTACCTCGACATTTTTTTCAAGAATCTTGACAAATTTTTCTTCGAGAAGCTTTTCCTTCTTGACAAAAATCTCCCTCATGAGCGGACCTGTTTCTTTGGGAGACGGGGGTGCAACTCCATACAGCATCAAGGCTGCCTGGCTTGGAGTTAAAATTGCATAGTACACGTCTTCCATTCCAATCTCATTTAATTTTAGCTGGACCCTTCTCAGCATTTGCTCCCCCGAGCCCATGAATATGTCAATTGCCTCAGCGCTCGGCTTTATTTTGCCCATCTTCAGAAGCTGCTTCCACGGCATGAAAATCCCGCGGTCAAAGAACGGGACCCCGTCCCTGAGCAGCGTGAAAATCACAGGATTCGCTTCCCTTAACGAATCCCAGAAGTCGGTCAGGATATAGACCTGGATATTGATTTTATTTTTTATGCCGGTCTTCTCCCCTGCTTCAATCCCCATCCCGATGATGATTGCGCGAAGCTTGTCCTTAAGCTCTACTCTCGTCATCTTCTTAACATCAGTGTCGTCAATCACAATCCAGACGTCAATATCGCTTGACGGGGTTGCTCTTCCTTGGGTTAACGAGCCCGCAAGAACGTAGGAAACAATGTACTTCTCGAATTTCTTGAGAACCATTGTCTTGTGCACTTCTGCAATCTTGATGGCCTGCAGCATTCCCTTGTCATAGACGGGAGCGGATAATGCGATCAGCTGGAGCAGCTCATATTTGCCATCGTAGCAGTTCTGCCAAAGCTCTGAAAGAATCAAGGTTTGGGGAGTGAGATTTGAATCGATTTCGGTTGCAATGCCGTTGATTATGGCTGTCAATTTGTCCTTTAACTCAATTTTTGACATCGTCTTGCTGTCAGAATCGTCAACCAGGACAAGAATGTAGACTTTGTCCTTGTCTTCGGGCTTTGGCTCTGCGGGAGAGCCTGCAACCTCGTGCGTTCCCTGCAATTGCTGCAATTCCTCAGGCTTCGGAGGAGGTATCAGTGCTATGCCGACAACATAATTGTCAAATTTGTCAAGAATTTTTTTCTGGAATTTTTCGAGCTTTTCTTTTATTGCAGCCAGCTTTTCCTGAACATCAGAAGGCAGCTTTGAAATTGCCTCGTTCTCGGGCGGCTGCTCCTTGGGCTCGTCTTTTTGCTGCTGCTTTTTGTACTCTTGCTTGTCCTTTTTAGCCATGCCACCCACCTTTTTCAGGTTATTCAATCAACTTATAAATCTTTTGCTTATAAATAGTATTTAAATTAGCATTATATTCAATATTGAAAGCAATACATTCATGCATACTTAACCGAAAGCTTTATATATAAGCGTTATCATGAGACAGTAGTAACAAATCTAATACTGTTTGGGGACAGATTAATTTTTTTCAGCAAAGAATTTAAATAAAAACCAATACTACACTAAGAGGTAAACAAAATGGGCGCAACACTTGAACAAATGGTCAGGGTGGATAAGGCATTTAACGAAGTAAGAAATGTTCAGGATAGGGCATACTTTAAGCTTATGCAGGCAGGCCTGCACAAAACAATTTCTGACTGGTATGACAAAAATAAAAACGAGAGCGGCGATGTAGTTTTTGATGATAAAAAGGCAAAAGAACTGGGAGAATTGATTTGGAATACTGAGGCAGATATGCTGTCCGTGAGTTATTTAAAATGGACAGATGAAGAGCTCAAAAAGAAGAGAAGTTCAAAGGACCCGGACTCAAATCAAACTGCCTATGAAACAGAAATGGCAAGGCATATGGGCGTGGACAAAGATGCCTATATCAATCAGATTAAAGCAAGAAAAAAGCTGTCAGCAAATGAAATTGACGCATTGCTCACTCCTTTGTATCAGGCACACGTGAATGCCGTAAGCTCAAAGATATTGACATCGAACATAAAGGACATGAAAGATGCAGATGCGGTAAAGGAATATCTTAGAAAGGTTCAGAAGGACAATCCAAAAGCACTCGAAGGGATTAATGTCCCGGACTTTTACAACGGCACGCAGGAACTCCAGCAGTCTGTTGGAACAATAGCAGGCCAGGCTCCAAGGGACTATAAGCCAAAAATAGTCGACGAGTACAAGAAAGCAGCCTAGGCTTTCTAATTTTTTTCTTTTCAATTTTCTCTCTAAAAAAAACCGGTGAGTCATGAGAGTGGAAAAAAAATGGCAGCACCAAGCGTAAAAATTTTGAGCCCTTTCTTTAAGGGCGAGGCATTAAAGGCTCCAAAAAGAGGCCCTTCTTTAAAGGCTTCAGACTACAAGTCAATGGACTGGGAGCCGCCTAGTGCAACTTCCTGGCCTTACTCCATGTCAAGTGCATATTCTCCGATAAGAAAAGGCGGAAAAGTAATTGCAAGAACCGCCAATAACCGGTTCGAGACAAGCGAAGCGGATTTCAAAAAATACGGGTTTTTCTCGCAGGTAGATGATTATAAAATGGATTCCTGGAGAGCAAATTCAAGGGATTTTCCACCGATGAGAAACCATGATATTCCTGTAATTCCGAAAATGCCTAATTTGGCATTCATCGAAGGCGCCTCACAGCTAAGGCAGTATTTTCCTAATTCTGAGGACACAAAAGCAGAAAATTATGTGACTCCTGAAATTATAAATGCAGTTGACATCAACAAAGTGGGATATTTTGTCTCGAAACAGGGAAATCTCAAGCAAGCTTTGCGTGATTTCATGTTCGACGACGCAAACCGCTTTACCGAAATTTCAAAAGAATGGGCTTTGTTTTTGGAGGGCAAGGGCCGCTCTGTAAAAACATCGGGAAAAAAAGACATTATCGGGCTCGGAGTCGAAAATGACCTGGCAGGAGAAGGGTATCTTGCAGGATACTATCCCGGGAAAGGGTACATTGTCCGCGAAACAAACCTTTACAGGTGGGCGCAAAATATCATTGAAAGATACGGGCTCAAAGGCAGGGACGCGGTTGACGCAATGCAAGAATATATTCTGATGCATGAATTTGGCCATAGACTTGGCGTTGATTCTGAATCCGAACAGGGACAGCTTCAAAATGAATTTTACTCAAAAATGGCCGACAAGTACAGGGGCACGAGAAAAGGGATGATTTACAGTGCAATTGCAGAGCAGGGAAAAGATTATGCAGAATATCATAGGCGTGGCGGGAATTCGTCGCACCATCACGGGGCAGGAAAGCTTGAGATTCTGGCTGCAAAATTCAATGCAGAGGCAAGAGCAATCGGAATAAGGGGGAATTCAAGAAGCAAATACGTTAATGCAAGGCTCCAGGATACTTATGGAGTGTTGCTTGACTCCGAGCCAACGCACGAAAATTATGAATCTGAGAGCGAAGGGCTGGACAGGATTGTTGAAGAAGACTCCGAAAAACCAGAAAGGCCAAGGGAAAAAGGCAAGGTCATTTTGCTCGAAGAAAGGAGAAATTTGAGAAGGGCAAGAGACGATGACAAAGATCCAGAAAAAGATGACAGACGCGAAGGTGCAGAACGAAGCGGCAATTATGATTCAAGAAAAATTTTAGAGTACAAAAGCATGAGCGATGCAAATAGGAGCTACGAATCTGCTGAAAAAGAAGCGGCTTAGGTGATTTCTTCCAATCTGCCAACGACATTCAAAACAAAAATCCTGCCGAAAATAAAAAGAAGGGTAATTGAAATAACCGAGAAGGACATTACAAGCAAGCTTCCTTCCAAAAATTTGAAAAACAAAAACGCCAGCATGGAAAAAATAAGGAGATTAATGAAATAACTAATCAGGACATAATGGCTTTTTTTGATCCCGACTGCAAGAGTTCTTTGGATGATTTGGCTAAAGCTTGTTTTTTGAATCAGTGATAATGAGATGAACATGAAATAAGCAAGCGCGATTGACACGATAACAAACGGGACATATTTTGCAAGCAATTTGTCAACCGA
>CAZGTJ010000045.1:0-7453 GCA_964528545.1 uncultured Methanosarcinales archaeon | reverse complement strand
AACTTTTGAAAAATCAACCACTTTTTGAACCAATGGGTCTGAAATAATATAGTCTAGGTCTGATAAATACCCCCTAGTTTCTCTGTAGAGGAGTATCTTTGAATTTTTTGGGAGATTTTCATTTGCGTATTTAAATACGTCATACCCATTGTTATCTTTCAGCTTGTTATAAAATTCTTTCTCTGTTTCAAGACCAAAAATATAAGGAAATTTTTGTGCATTAACCCCAAACCATATTACACAATTAAAAATGATTATAGCGGCAAGTAATGCTCCAACCAAGTACTTAATGACCCTTTCTTTCATAAGCTTGGATATTACATCGGCAGACACTATAGATAACATAGGGTAGATCATAAGATATCTTAGGACCTGAGGGTTGAAGTACCAAACTGTAAATGATATGGCTGAAAAAGCAAGCAAGTACCAGTTAGTTTTTCCTATTTTCCCAAAAAGAAATAAGAGTGGAATGAAAGCAAGAAATACCGGTCCAAATCCTAGTAAGACATTAGAAGCGGGAGTGTGTATAGTTATATCCCAGAATTTTGTAACAAAGTCAAGCAGTGTTCTTGGAGTGGTATAACCAAAATTTGCAACCACCAACTTCTGACTTAATGAACTGTCCCAATAACTTCCACCAAATATTGAATAAGCCAGCGGATAGACAGGGCTGCCTGTATAGATATAAGATTTAATGTACCATGGGCTTACAAGCGAAACTGCTATAACAAAATATACCAATGATTTTTTCAAAAAACCAAGTCTTGACCTCAATACTATAAATTCCCTATGGAATATTAATATAAATAGAGCGGGAAGATACATAAGTGCCGTATGCTTCGAAGCCAGTGCAAGCCCAATCATGATAGAACTCAGATAGAACCACTTTGTGTCGCCTTTGCCGACCCACTCATACAAACAATAAAATGATGCGGATATGTAATACGCAATCGCGATGTCTATGTATGCTGAACTTATATGCACTGAAATTAGCGGCATGGTGTAATAAATTATGGCAGCAATTACTGCTGTCTTTGCAGAGAAATATTTTTTTGCAAAACTGTAAATCAGAACTGCGAGCAAAGTTCCGTAAATGACCATTGTTAGCTTTGCAGTGGAACTGTTATTTACAAGCAAGCCTGCAGTAAACAGCATATTTATGTTGGATGGATAATTTGACCTGAACTCGTCATAAATTGGAACAAACCCATGGTGTCTGGCATATATTTTTGGAACAGCAAGGCCATAAGTAAGCTCGTCCCAAAGATATGGCGGAGTGAAACTTGTAATTAAATTAAGAATAAAAAGGATAATTATTAACGATGCGGCTATACATTTCCATGCACTATTAATACTTATTTTGTACCTGCATATATTCCCTATAAAATATTTTAGCTCTTTTTTGCATAGTATTATAATTGCGGTGCACATAAGAACAAAAGGAGCCGTATGCAGAAATTGGATAGCTCCAAGAAACATAATAAAGTAAGATTCGATCCCGAATCCTATTGCCCCGGCAAACGCAACACTTTCAAGAAAATCTAATTTTAACCCCGTAAAGTCCAAGATTTTTTTGCCGACTAGAAACGCTGCAAAAAAAATTAGCATGGAGTAAATTATCGATATCATTTAAATCAACCCTGAAAGATTTCTTATTTCAAAATAAAAATACATTCCAAATACAAAAAGCAACCACAAAATGGCTAAAATTATCCTAATTTGTTTTAATATTATTTTCATTTTGGCAGGCATTTTTTTTCAATTGCATCTATCTGCTCCTTAGACAAGAAGTTTCGCATTCTAGTGTTTATACTCTTGTCCTCCCATTTTCTACACAAGATATTCCACAAACCGAAAATAGGAGAATTTACGGTGTATCCTTCTTTTACCTTATCTTCCTTGTGAGAACCTGTACTTGTAATCTCGTAAATCCATAGCGCAGTTCCTTTGTTGTAATCAAAATTCTTAACGAGCCTCCCATGCTTTTTTACATAATCAGTAAAATCTTTGTCATATTCGGTGTGTTTTGCGGTATGCAGCAAGCTTTCATCCTCGTATGGGGAATTTTCCATGATAGTAGAATTATTGCTAAGCCATGTAAATACCACCAAGTCTTTTTCCTTTAACGTACCGATGAATTCCGAATTGTCCGCGCCCTCTTGTATATAATATCTAACCAGCCTATTCTTGTGATGGCTTCCGTGAACCTTTGCATCAGGATAATTTTCATGCACAAATTCTCCAGCTTTTGTCCAGACATCAAATTCGATAGGGGATTTTATCTCATTAACAGTCCATGCCAATACAAAAATAGCGACAGCTGGGACAAATATGATGGCACCGGTCTTACTTTTTTTATAAATCAAATCATGAATTTTCAGAATAAAATTAGACAGGATGATTGCAATGAAAGGCGTTATCAAAATTAAATATTTCGAGAACCTTCTTGTCTGCAAACTCACCACAATCAGGTAAGCGGTTATTAAAAAAATAACTAAATAATCACTCCTCCTGCTCTTTTTTGAGAGCAAACAATAAGAAAGCGCAAAAAATAGGGCAGGATAAAGCAGCGGCGATAAGGATTCAATTAAAACCGCGAAATAATAGTAAAATGGGTTTATGATTTGAGAATACTGAAACGACGCCCAAAATAAGGTGCTGTTAATTAAATATACTACGCCCGGAATCCCATCCCCTAAAAATACTACTACTACTACTACAATTCCTGCAACTATACTTGACAGCGCAGCATACGAAAAATAGTTCAGAAACATCCTCTTGTCTTTTTTTATGATTGAATAGGACAGATTAAAAATCCAATACAATCCCCATACTACAACGCAATTATATTTTACTAAATAAGACAAGCCAAATAAGGTTCCTGATATCAAAATAAATTTTCTCTTGGAGCACTTTCTTCTTGAAAAGAAATATTCCGCTGCAACAACGGCCCCTAATACAAAAAAAGTCTGAATAACATCGTTGAACGCGAGCCTGCTATATATCACGTGCAAAGGCATTATTGCAAAAAATAATGCAGAGGCAATTGCAATTCTTCTTTCGTACCATAAATTTGCAAGTAGATACACCAGAATTATGCTTAAACTCCCAAAAATTGCTGACGGCAACCTCATTGCAACCTCATTTATCCCAAATAATTGGACAAAAACCGAGTTAATCCATGTAAAAAGCGGAGGCTGGATGGCAGCCTCTAGCCAAGGAGATATTTTTTCATATGCCAAGTGTTTTGCAAACGAGGCGTAACCAGCTTCGTCGAAATAAAAATTTATTCTTCCAATGTAAGCCATTCTTATGAAAAATCCAAGGATTATTATAAAGAACAAATATTTGTAATTTTTAACGAGCCTGCCAAACATCATACGCCTAAGATAGATAGGCACTTTATTAATTTATCTGTCGTCTTCACTTAACAATGCATTGGAGCTTCTTGCTTCGAACAGGATAATCGCTGTCAGAATAAAAGCCCCAATAAGGGACAAAATTCCAAAAACCCTTTCCACCGGCAAAACTTTGTATTCGAGAATAAGCTCATTTCCTTTCAGAGTCCTTACAAGTATAACATCATTATTTGTAGCATAAACTGGAATTTCCTGGCCATTCATTTTTGCTTTCCATCTTGTGAAATACTGCTCCTTGAACACAACCCAGTCATTGTCAAAATTTCCACCGATGATTATTTTTGTAGGAGAATCTCTCCTAAAGTAAAGCGGCTCAGGATCCATTGGTGAGATCTCAAGATCTATTCTTTCGTCATCAAAACCGTAATCCTTGCTGATTGAAACATACTTATACCCTTCCTTCATCTTGTAAACACTTTTATCAATATTTTTTACAAGATCCACCTTTTCTGCATAGCTTGTGCCGTTTACTGCCAGCATTACGAAAGGCCCGTCCTGGAAAAGAGGATAAGTAAAATTTGGATAGATTTGAGTAACAACGTAATATCCTATTGGGTGCTGGATATTAATGAACAAGTACTTGTATCCCCCAAGCCTTAAGTAGTTTGCAAGTTCCTGACCCGACTTTGTTGTGATGTATTCTTCTTCTCCAAATGAATTCTGCCCATGAATTTTTTCAAAAATAGTCCTGTTTATAGCAAGCTCTATTCTCTCGTTTCTTGAGAAATATTTTCCCGTAAGGTACATCCCCCCGAAATCTACGGCGTTGCTGAATAACCCATAAGTCATTATCCTTCCATCTGCCGGAAGCCTTTTGATAAACTCTATCTCGTTTTTGTAAACCTGCCCACTGGCAAAATATTCCTGATGTGTATTATTGATATTCTGCTTCCCATAGGGCAAAAAGTGGATTAATGCCAGAAGTGCAATTCCTGCAACAACATACTTAAAATATTTCATTCTTAAATTAAATGCCAGAACCATAATCGATGCTCCTAAGGCTATAATAAAAAAAGGAGTAACTGTCCTGTAAAAGCCCCCAACTCTATGGCTTATCTGCTCTGATATAATCGCGAGTATAATCAGGTTTACTGCGTAAGCTATCACAAATCTTCTCCAGTTAGAAATTTTTTCAGTTTTATGCATTAGTAAAAGAACAAAAAACGACATAATTCCAAACACGTAGATGAAAAATCCAAACTTAAAATCGTCTATCCTACCTACGTTTGGGTAACTTCCTTTTAGGAGATTTGAGGGCCACATCAAAGGATTGCTTCCAAGACTAGAGAAACTGTTATGCATTGATTCTCTTAAATGCCTGATCTCATTGCTGTTTCGACCCCATATAAAAGAATTTATATCGTTTTTGAGATCAAAATGCAATGGCACCTTTTCCGCAAGGAACTCGCCGAATATCAGCGGGGATGACAGGTAAAAAAGAGGAAACAAAATAATTGCAGCACTTAGCAAAACTGCCATTTTCTTATTGCTTTTTAACCACTCCACCAAATGCTTGAATTCTTTCTTAGTTCTTAATTCGGGAATCTTTATAAGTAAAAACAAGCATCCCCCCATAACAAGAATTCCAGCACCATAAGGAAGATGAATTGTTATCATAACTACTGATATGTACATCAAAATAAGAAACTCCTTGAAGCTTTTTGGATTCTGCAATATTAAGCTTAAATAAAGGTAAGCAACTGAAAACGCATAAAATTGCTTGAAGCTCTCGAGCATCTGCAAAAAGAAAAAGTTCAATCCAATGACGCAGCTGAATACGCCTATTGAGAATGCACTGAAGCTGCTTTCCTCGACATTAAGTATGGTCCTTAACAATATGCTTAATGCCAAAACCGACATCAAAAGTATAAAAAAAGATTTTGCATTGAACATTAAAATTGGATTAAAATTTTTAAGCAGATAGCTTGACAATCCGGCATGGACCTTAAATGACGGGGTGTTCCACAAATATGTCGCTTCTCCCTGGGCTATTCCTGGATTATAAATGGGTATCTCCCCATACTGCCGCAGTCCATCGGCAACAAACTGCACCCTTGTGAAGATTCTTACCCCATTGGACATGAAAAGGCCTTGATCATTTATGATACCGGAAGCAACAATTGTTGTAAATAAGAGGCATATCATAATTATTAAGAATTCCTTATTGTCAATCTCGAACATTTCGGTTGACTTTTTCTTAAGCAACAGAATTGCTATTAAGGGAAATATGTAAAGTATGAGTAATATGATCGGCTTGTTCAAAGGGACGGACAGGTAAGTGGAAATGATGTAAATGATATTTATTGGGATAAAGGAAATTGTAAATCCTAAAATATAATTCCGCAAGAAACTTCTCTTGTTTAGCAGGGAACCAAAAACTGCGAATGGAAGATAAATCAAAAATAGTCCAAATACTGGCAGAAATACAGACATCGCGCTTGTAACATACGCAAATCTCTTTATTCCCTGGCTTAATGGGGTTATGAAATCAAGTACAATCGCAACAAAAAAAAACATTGCCGGAATCAGGCTAAACTTTCCAATTAAAATGAAGCATACGTACAAGTATACGCCTACAAGCATAGGCCAGATTCTAAGTTTCATTTAACCCCACGTTAAGAATTAATTGTTTAGGTGCATTTAAAAAGCTATTGCTCCAGATGTTTATTTTCAATCAATTGCATTATTTACCAATATTGGAAAAGGTACAAACCTTTTTAAATATAACTACACTATGTCATGCTATGGCAGATGTAATACTAATCAACCCAAAATACCCCTATTTTGATTTTGATAATAATCTTGGAGTGCACCAGCCCTTAGGGCTGATGCAGCTTGCAAGCCATCTAATTGAAAGCGGAATTTCTGCAAGATTAGTAGACGCAAACGCAGCAAAAATAGAGAACAAGTCAATAGTTCATGATTTGTCACAGCACCAGGCAAAGATTGTTTTAATAAGCGTTCCAACCGTACTTTTTCCGCACGCACTTGCCATTGCAAAATCAATAAAAGAGGTCCATCCAGACATGGTTGTGATTGCAGGTGGCGCCCACTTCATGTCAATGCCCAATACCTTAGAAGGAACTGCTTTTGATGCCGCCTTTGGGGCTCCTGAGGCTGACACTGTAATCGTGCCGCTTGCAAAAGGAATCCTTGAGAATGGCAAGATTGACTTTTCGCTACCTGGATTAATCTATTTCAATGAAGGAAATCTGGTTAAAAACCCCAACCCCTCTTTGATTCCACAATCGGATATGGACAAGATACCCCATCCTTACAAACATGCAAAGGAAATGGGGCTAAATATGCAGCTCTACCAAGGATATGCAAACAGTGCTGTTTATGGCAGAGGCCATTATGCAAGCGTAATCACGAGCAGAGGATGCGCTTACAAATGCACTTTTTGCCTTGAAGCGGAGGTATTTAACAGGACGTATCGCTACTTCTCACCGAAATATGTTTTTGATATGCTTGAAACATGCGAAAAATTAGGGGCAAAGGAATTCTATTTCATGGACAGCGAATGGTCTACAGGAAGGATTAGGAACATGGAATTAATGAAAATGATAATCAATAACAAAAAAGAATGGAGATGGGAGTGCCTTTCAAGGTCGACTGATTTTTCATACACCGCAATGGAATACCCAAGAATGATGAAAAAAGCAGGATGCATTTCCATCGGGATGGGAGTTGAAAGCGGAAGCGATGAAACTTTGAAAAGGATCAAGAAATCTGCCACAAAAGAAAATTACAGGACTGCTTTTAAAATTCTTAGGGATGTTGGGATAGAAAGACGGGCGTCATTTATGATGGGATACCCGTGGGAGACTGAAAAAGATTTGTACGATACAATAAAATTTGCAATTGAACTGGACCCGGATTTTGCATATTTTCAGCCCCTTGTCCCTTACATGGGAACCCCGCTTTACGAGGAGGCAAGAGACTTCCTGACGGTTGATGCGGCAACTGATTTTGGGAAATGGTGGCAGCACTCAATTGTAGGCGGAAAAGTTATTATAAAAACCCAGACACTA
>CAZGTJ010000044.1:0-7454 GCA_964528545.1 uncultured Methanosarcinales archaeon | reverse complement strand
GCGGACACTCCTCAAAAAATCGCGAAGATGCCTCTAAAAAATTTGCAGAAAATAATACGGCCGGTAAATTATTACATAACAAAATCAAAGAGAATAAAAGTAATTTGCGAGGATATAGTTGGAAAATACAATGGCAAGGTTCCAGACACTTTTGAAGAATTAATGACGCTAAAGGGTGTTGGGAAAAAAACAGCCGCGATTACGATGGTTTACGGTCACCAAAAAGCTGATTATATACCGACAGACGTTCACGTCCATGTGATAGCAAACAGGCTTGGCTGGATTAAGACAAAAAATGCGGAGCAGTCAATGGACGAATTAATGAAATGTATCCCAAAAAAATTCTGGAGCGACTTGAATGACTTGTTTGTCCTGCACGGGCAGAATATCTGCTTTACCAATTCTCCATTCTGCTCAAAATGCGCTATAAGGCGGTATTGCCCAAGAAGTGGGGTGGTGAAAAGCCGCTAAAAATAACCACAAGACTTTTATTGTACAGTAACTTTTGAGTCATAAAAGTCAAAATGCCGAAACACCCAGCACAACAAGGAATACAACTGACTTTGATGGGCATCTTGGTAAATTTTATTCTTGCGATAATCAAGGCTGTAACAGGATTTTTTGGAAATTCCTATGCAATGGTTGCTGACGCAATTGAATCGACGTCAGACATTTTTGTGTCTCTTGTCGCTTGGGTTGGTCTAAGAATATCATCAAAGCCGGCCGACTATAATCATCCTTACGGCCACGGCAAGGCAGAGCCCATAACAGCAATTGCCGTATCGCTCGCGTTATTTGGGGCTGCAATCATAATAATTGTCCAAAGCACAAAAAGAATTATGACGCCGCATCCTGCCCCAGCTCCATTCACGCTTGCTGTGCTAATCGTAGTAATAGCGGTAAAGGAAATATGGTTTCGAGTGCTTTCGAAAGCCGCAAACTCGACCAGAAGCACTATCGTAAAGACAGATGCGTGGCACCATCGAAGCGATGCAATAACTTCGTTTGCGGCGTTTATGGGAATATCAATTGCCTTAATTGGTGGCCCGGGCTATGAGAAGGCGGATGGGTGGGCTGCATTGTTTGCGTCAGGCGTTATAATATTTAATGCGTTCATGTTGATGAGGCCTGCAATTGCCGAGCTTATGGACGAGGCATTGTCCCCAGAAATCGAGCAGGATGTAAGAAAAACTGCAAAATCTGTTCAGGGAGTTGTCAATCTTGACAAGTGCTATGTGCGCAAGGTTGGATTTGATTATTATGTTGATTTGCATGTCATAGTAAATGGAAAAATATCCGTCAAGAAAGGCCATGAAATTTCCCATAATGTTAAGGATGCTGTCCGTGCGTCAAATCCAAGAATTGCAAATGTCCTGGCGCACATAGAGCCAGACAAGAGATAAATTCAAGAATAACACTAGGGGTTAACCCTACAACTAAAATCCGGCTCCCAGGAATATTACCTGATAAAGAAGATAGGCGTTAAAGCCAAGAATCACGATCGCGAAAATAATTGCAAGCGCTGTCGTGATTTTTTTGTTGACAAGCTCACCCATTATCTTCTTGTCAGAGCTGAACATCAAAACTGGTATCAGTGGCAGCGGAATAAGCAAGCTTAAAACGACTTGGCTGTAGACGAGCAGATTGAGCGGCTCAAGCTTCAGAATTATTGCAACAGTCAAAGGAATGAGGTTGATGAATCTTGTTACAACCCTTCTGACCCATAATGGTATGTTGAATCCAATAAGGCCGTCCATGATTGACTGGCCTGCAAGCGTTCCGGTTATTGAAGATGAAATTCCTGCCGACAAAAGTGCTATTGCAAAAATTAAAGCGGCAAAGCTTCCAAAGAGAGGTATAAGGGTGATGTAAGCGCCCTCCAGAGTTGCAACTTTGTCTCCAAGGCCGTAAAAGACTGCAGCAGACATTATCAGCATTGAAGCGTTGATGAGGGCGGCAATGGAAAGCGAAAAAATGTTTTCTGTAAGGTGGTATTTCAGTGAATTCCGCTTTGAGCCGAAATCAGCGTTCATGACTTTGTTCTTGATAAGCCATGAGTGGACAAAAAGCGCATGAGGCATTACGGTTGCGCCTATTATGCCGACTGCAATCAAAGCGCTCTCTGCATTTAAAATCGGCTTGAAAGAGTGCAGGACAATTGACGCGAAATCCGGCTTGGATATTACAACTTCATAAAAAAAACCAATTCCTATGATTGAAACAAAAAGAATGAAGGCGTTTTCCAAATACCTGAATCTTTTTTGTGTCAGCACCAGCAATAAAAGCACATCAATGACTGCCAGGTAAGTGCCCCATATCAAAGGGATGCCAAAAAGCAGCTTTAGCGCAACAACTATCCCAAGGAATTCTGCCAGATCAGTGGCTAAAATAACAAGCTCTGCCAGAATCCAATAAAGAAATACAAGAGCCTTGTTTCCTATCTTGTCCTTTATAAGCTCAGGCAAAGAATAGCCGGCAATGCCTATTTTTCCCGACAAGTACTGGAACATCATGGCCATGCCGCTGGCGAGCCAGATGACCCAGAGAAGGTCATAGTGGAAGTTTGCTCCCCCGCTTATGTTAGTTCCCCAATTGCCGGGATCCATGTAAGCTACGCTGACAATTAGTCCAGAGCCTGTGAAAAGCCAGAATTTCCTGTCTGCAAGAATTCCAAAGTATTTTCTAAATTTTGAAGCAGATGCTCCTTCCCCTATGCCAGTTTGGTTATTTTCCATTTTTAAAGGAGAAATCTAAGGTATCGGCTTTCCGTGAGGGTCAATTTTGGGATTTCCCAGAAATTTCCTTAATTTCAAGATAGATTCGTCGCTGAATGCGTGCTCAAGCCTGTGGGCCTCTTTATGGATATTCCTGTGGCCCATGCCAAGCACTTTAAGCAGAAAAATTTCTATAATCCGGTGCTTTGAAGTGAGTTTCTTTGCTATTTCCCTTCCTTTCTGGGTAAATCTTATTTTCGAGTATCGTTCATGGTAAACCAATCCTTCATCGATAAGCCTTCCAAGCATTTCAGAAACGCTGGGCTTGGAAACTTTAAGGTAATTTGCCAAATCGATCGACTTGAGTTCGTGCTTCTCCTCCTCCAGAATGTACAGTGCCCTCAGGTAGTCTTCCCTGTTTCTTGTCACCATGAAAGTTAGGTTAACCTAACTTATATATAAATGTATTGGTTCTGCCCTTGGCACAGCTTTAAGCGCTGAAAACAAGCGTCAAATGAGCGGTTCATCAAAAGCTTAATAAATAACTTCCAAATTTCCTTCTGCATGGAAAAGGTAGGCTCTTCTGTAAAAATTTCAAGGACAAAACCAGGTGCTGCCAAATCAAATGCCGTCCTGATAGGATTTTTCAAGGAAAATATAAAACTAAGCCCTGAAGTGAAAGGGATTGATGACAGATATGGAAACTTGATTTCTTCGTACCTCAAGAACAATTATTTCAAGGCAGAAAAGGGGGAGGCAAGAAATTTGTATGCCGGAAAGGACATCAAAAACATAGTTCTTGTCGGGCTTGGAGAGGAATCAAAGTATACGCTTGATATTGTGGGGTCTGTAATTGCAGACTGTGCAAAAAAAATGCGCGATTCGGATATTGAAAGCTACAGCATCTTGCTAAGCTCGTTTGCATCCTCAGGCATGGCGGAAAATGAACTTGCCGAGCAGATTACAATCGCCTCGCTGATGGGGCTCTACAAGTTCACCGAATTCAAGACAAAAGACAGGGATAAGATAAAATACGTCAGGGAAATCAATCTTATCACGGAAAAGAATTTTGACAAGGAAGTCAATTATGGAATGATTTTAGCCGATGCTATAAACAAGACAAGGAACTTGATAAATATGCCGCCAAATATTGCAAGCCCCGAATTTGTGGCGGAATATGCAAGAAGCCTCGCGAAAAAAAGCGGATTAAAGTGCACAATTTTTGATGAAAGGCATATAATGAAAATGAAGATGGGGTGCTTTATGGGGGTAGCCCAGGGAAGCGCATTTAAGCCGAGGCTGGCTGTTCTTGAGTACAAGGGAAGCAATGCAAAGCCGATAATTCTTGTTGGAAAGGGAATTACTTTTGATACGGGAGGCTTGAACTTGAAGCCATACCCTTACATTTTGAATATGAAGGATGACAAGGGAGGGGCGGTTGCCTCATTCCACATAATAGATGCTGCCGCAAAACTAAAACTGCCGGTAAATTTGGTTGTGATAGCCCCTCTTTGCGAGAATATGCCAAGCTCAAATTCCTACAGGCCGGATGACGTCTTGACTGCGTACAACGGGATGACGGTTGAGGTTAAAAACACAGATGCCGAAGGGAGGATGGTTCTTTGCGATGCTCTTGCTTACGCTGCCAAAATGAAGCCTCAGGCAATAATAGATATCGCAACACTAACAGGAGCGAGCACAATTGCGCTTGGAAGCGTTGCAACCCCATTTTTGAGCACGGATGATAAATTAACAGAGAGGATAAAAACAGCGTCGAAAAAAAGCCTCGAGAAAATGTGGGAGCTTCCTTTGTGGCCGGAATATGACGAACAGCTCAAAAGCGACATTGCTGACATAAAGCATATAAGCGAGGAAGGAGAAGCCGGAGTGATAATTGGGGCTGCATTCCTGAAGAATTTCGTTTCCGATATTCCATGGGCACATATTGACATAGGAACAACTGTATGGAGCAAAGTTGACAGGGGAATTCTAACAAAAGGAGCGACTGGCGCGACTGTAAGGCTGATGATGGAAATGCTGAGGGAGTGGAAGTAAAACTATTTTAGTAGGTAACTATGGAAATCAGCTACGATAAAGAAGCGGATACAATGTATTTAGAATTTCGCAAAGACGAGTTTGATAAGAATAAAAAGATAGATGACTTTACGATTATTGATTTAGATAAAGAAGGAAAACTTTTAGGAATCGAGCTTCTTGAAGTTAGCACACGAATACCGATTGAGTCTCTTTCTGAAATACATGTTAAGAATTTGCTAGCTACAACACAGTAAGGCTGATGAAATTTTGGGAGAGTTGAAATAGATTTTGTTATTCTATGATAGTAATATTTTTAAATCTATATTATTAACTTTAATTTATGGATGCTAAAATAGAGTGGATAGATGAGCCATTTGGAACAAAGAATTATCGATTGAATTTTTCTGAAGAGCAATATGGCTTTCCAGATAGATTTGTACAGGTTGATATAAAAAGATATGTTAAGGGAGTTTATGGACTTTCTGACGGGACTGTCGGCAATTTTGAGGAAAATCTGAACATCTGCCATCACGTTAGACTTTTTTTCAGCACATACTGGACTTTTCATCAAGCTGTACATTTATTCAAAAGTTTAGGGTTTCTTAATAGCTCTAAAGTTAGGTTATTAGCTGGAGTAGGCGAAGAAACTTCAATAAAGAGGGGCACAGATGTAGGAAAATCCCCGCTTATTATTTCAGAATTAGACCAAATGCTTACTGAATTAATAGGCTATTACGATTCAGCAAAAGTTAGGATAGAGGGATTTCGCCCCATGAGCTGGGAGGAGGCATTTTTAAGTTATGGGCAAAGAAAGAGTGACAAGGATGAAGTAAAAAGAGAAATAATATATTTTGACACTCTACACGATAAACAAGTATTTAATCAGATTCTAGAAGCTTCAGCATATCAACCAACGCCAGAAGAAAAGAAAATGCTTGAAACTATGGTGGAACAGGCGCTTTTGGTAAAATAATTTTAAAACCAACACTAACGCCAAACAACAACCTTTCTAAAACCAAAACTTTATATATTAGTTATACTCTTTCGTATCATTAATAATATATTTAAGGTGATACAAATGCCTATGACTGAAACGAAGATTAAGCAATGGGGCAATTCGCTTGCCTTGATAATACCAAAGGAGATGGCTAAGCGCGAAGAATTGAGTGCTGGAGATATTGTAAAAGTAGACATTTCCAAAGAAAAAAGAATAGACGCGTTTGGAATGTTTAAAGGGCTGCCTAAATTTAAGGAAGAAAAAGACGCGCATGAGGATTTATGGTGATTTATATAGTCGATACATATGCTTGGGTAGAATATTTTATTGGCTCTGAATCCGGTTTAAAATTAAAAAATTTATTGGACAACAAAAATAATAAATTTATCACAATCGAATGCTGTTTAGCCGAACTGAGGGGTTTTTGTTTGAGAGAAGAGGCTGATTTTAGTAAAATGTACGGCATTATAAAGAAAAACTCTGTTATTTTGCCTGTATTAACAACTCATTGGCTGCAAGCTGCTAAAATAAGGCAAGAAACCAGAAAAAAAATTAAAGATTTTGGATTAGTAGACGCTATTCTTGTAGCAAAGCAAAACGAGCTAAAATGCCATATTGTAAGCGGAGACAAACATTTTAAAGGCATGAAGAATGTTGTTTACATAGGCAGCCAATAAAAGCAATATTTTTAAAACCTATCTAAATCCTAAAAGATTATGTATGACGTATTGATTATCGGAGCTGGCGCTGCGGGAATGACAGCAGCGGTTTATGCCTGCAGGAAAAAATTGAAAACTGCAATTATAAGCATTGATGTCGGCGGCCAGACTAACCTGACAAGCCATATTGAGAACTACCCGGGCACGGGGCCCATGAGCGGCATTGAGCTTATGCAGCGCTTCCAAAGTGAAGCCATCGGCTTTGGCGCCGAGATAATAATGGGCAAGGCAAACAAAGTTGAGAAAATCGAAAATGGATTCAGGGTTGGGCTGGCAAACGGCGAAGATTATGAATGCAAAGCGCTTATTCTTGCTTACGGCAAAGTGCCAAAATCGCTCGGGATTGAGGGAGAGGAAAAATTCTTTGGCAGGGGAGTTTCTACCTGCGTCACTTGTGATGCGCCTCTTTATAAAAACAGGGATGTCGCAGTCATTGGCGGAGGCAACTCTGCTGTTGAAGGCGCGCTCGAGCTTGCGACAATCGCCAGGAAAGTTTATTTGATACACAGAAGGGACGCTTTCAGGGCTGATGAAATAACAGTCCAAAAATTGAGAAATCATGAGAATATAGAGCTTTCCTTGAGCAGCATTCCGACAAAGGTTGTTGGCAGCAAAAACGTAGACGGGATGGAAGTTGAGAATGCAAACACCAAGGAAAGGAGACTATTGAAAGTTGATGGCATTTTCATTGAAATAGGGTATGTTGTTGACACTTCATTCGTGCAGCACCTTGTCAAGGTCAATGAAAAGAAAGAGATTATTGTAGATGAAAGAGGCAATACTTCTTATCCTGGAATTTTTGCATGTGGGGACATAACCCCTGTTCCATTCAAGCAGACTGTGATTGCAGCAGGAGAAGGGGCAAAGGCTGCTTTGGAATGCTACAAGTGGCTTACAGGCGGCAAAGGCGCTGCATTAGATTGGACGCATTGATTTATCTAATCAGGTTTAATCAGACGACCAAAACAAATGCTTATTCTTTATTCT
>CAZGTJ010000043.1:0-7458 GCA_964528545.1 uncultured Methanosarcinales archaeon | reverse complement strand
CATATTTTCCAATTTAATGTTATTATTTTTAATTTTATTAATTCCCGCCTCTCTGCACCTTATGCATCTGCACTTAATTCCTTTTTCCTTGCAAATCTTTTCTATATACTGCCTTAAATTAGTTTTATCCACCCCAGAAGCAGTTGCAAAGGTCGGAATATCCCTCTGGACTCTCATTATCCTGCACCATTCCGGCACAAATCTTTTTGCCTCTGCAATTATTTCAGCAGCCTCTTTTGTTGTCAATGGAGTGAATTTGCCGGCTTTCCAGTCATCATAAAGCCTTGTGCCCTCCATCACCATGCAAGGATATATCTTCAGCATATCTGGCATGTAATCGGGATTTTCAAAAAGTTCTTTTAACCCATTCAAATCCATTTCCCTTGTTGTCAACGGCAACCCTGGCATGTAGTGGGCATTGATTTTAAAGCCCAAGTCTTTCAGTATCCTGATAGAATCTATGTTGTCAGCAACTGTATTCCCCCTGTTCGTTGCCTCCAAAGCTTTGTCGTAAATTGACTGTATACCCAGCTCGACTCTTGTGCACCCCAATTCAAGCATCAAATTTCCATGGTATAATTTTCCAAAATCCGATTTTGTCTCGATTGTCAGGCCAACACACCGTATGAAAGAAGTTTCATTTTCCTTTTGAATTTGCTTCAATGACAATGGGACAATGCTTTCTGTCCTTATTTTATCGTTAATTTTTTTAATTGCCAAGAGATTTGGATTTTCTATTTCATCATTTTTATTTTTGTTTTCAATGTTGTTTATCGGATATTTAAAATTATTAATAATATTTGATAAGTCAATGTGCTTGATGTAACGCAGTTTTTGCTGGGTTTTTCTTATTCTTTTTTCTTCTTCTGAAATGTTCCTTGGCAGCTCAAAAAATTTCTTGAATTTAATCAAATCAATGTTTCCATTTTCATCAAAAAACAGCCTTGAAAAGTCATTCATTGCTTTGATTGCATATTTAACAAAATACTCCTGGTAGAGCTTTGGAAAAAAAGTGAATGTCCCGCCTTGTATGATTATCTCTGCCTTGTCCGGCACTTTCCCCATTGCAACATAATGCTCAAGCCTGTTGAAGACAGTCAGATAAGGATCATAATTATTTCTTATTGCCCTTCTTGTTGACGGCTCTTTTCCTGTATAGCTTTGAGGGACGTCTCCAAAAGGGCTTCCAGGACCGCCTGGGCAATAAGTGCAAGGTCCAATTCCTTTCAGCGTGTGCGGGCATGGATACGGCTCGGACATTAGTGCTATCGGTGCAACACCGCTCAAAGTCCTTACCGGCTTGAGAGACAGAAGCTCATTGTATTTTTCACGCTCAGATTCGGATGCCGAGAATAAAATATCCGCGTTTTTTGGAATTTGCTTTAATCTGGACTTGTATTTGCTTAAAATTCTTGTCTTTATCTTGTTTAGTTCGTACTGGCTTTTTATTTCCTGTTTTTTTATTTCCTCTAAAATCTCGAGACACGCCTGCTTGAATTCGTCCATAGACGTCAAGAATGGATAAGTATTTTTAAATGTTGACAATACTATTCTTTAATGGGAGCATCCCGAATTACATATTCGAGGACAGGAACAGTATCATCTTTTTTTGTGAGGATACAGATGCCTAAATCCTGGTACATGCGGTATTTTAGATTGCCTGCGCGCTCTCCAAAATTTGCTATCCATATAGCACCCGGCAAAGGCTCAAACGGAGTTAGAGTCATATATTCTAAGCCGCCTATTTTTGTCATTACAGCCTGTACTCTTACCTCGATATGGCTTGCACTGGCAAGTACCCTGCAGTTGTCATTTAACCAGAGAAGATATTCTATTATCTCTCTTGATTCATTGACAGGAACAAATGGAATTGCATTACCCATACCTGTGGGAAATTCCACTTATTTAAAAACATTTATAAACCTCCTTTTAAAGAATTAGGCCATGGCAGAATTCTTGAAAGTAATCACAATCGTTATTTTTGCATTCACATATTTTTTTGTTATAAGGTACTACAACAGAAAAGAAAGAATCGTGTGGCTCAGCATTTTCCTCGTTCTTCTGTTAGGGGTAATATCCCCTTTTGAAGCGCTTGGCGCAATAAATTGGAATGTTCTTGGAATTTATTTTGGCATGCTATTTATAAGCGAGATTTTTATATTTTCGAAAGTCCCAGATTTTTTGGCGGTTTTGCTTATCAATAGGGCAAAGTACATTTCAACTGTGCTTTTGCTGCTGGCCATATTTGCAGGCGTTTTGTCAATTGCAATTGAAAATGTTGCAGTCGTGCTGATAACTGCGCCCGTTGTTCTTGCCATTACAAAGAGGTTCAAAATTTCGCCCGTTCCGATTTTGATTGCTGTTGCAGTTTCTTCAAATTTGCAGGGAGTTGCGACCTTAATCGGGGACCCGCCAAGCATGCTGTTGGCGGCATTTGCAAAATTCACCTTCAACGATTTTTTTGTATTTGACGGAAAGCCGTCATTGTTTTTTGCGGTGCAGGTCGGGGCAGTCGCATCTGTTTTTGTGCTATACTATTTTTTTAGAAATTACCACCATACACACAAAAAGATAGGTGAAGTCAGGCCAAGGTCATTTTTCCCCGGAATGATGGTTGTATTGCTGATTGCGGCGCTTGCCGCTTCCTCTTATTTTGACCCGGAATTCAAGTACCTTGCAGGGTTTATTACAATGTGCTTCGGCCTGCTTTCCATAGCATGGTATTTCGGAGCAAACAAGAACGACGCGTGGCGGATGGTTAAGAGGGTTGACTGGGAAACCGGCATTTTTCTCGCAGGCATTTTTATCCTTGTGCACAGCCTGATTGTAGTGGGCTTTGTTGACGATGTCGCGAGGTTTGTATCCGGACTTACGGGATATAGCTCCATTTTTACTTACATTGTCATTATATCTATTTCTGTTGTTTTTTCGGCCTTTATCGATAATGTGCCTTTTGTCGCAACAATGCTTCCGGTAGTGCACAGAATTTCAGAAATAATCAACGTAAATCCGGTGCTGTTCTACTTTGGGCTGCTGATTGGGGCAAGCGTTGGGGGAAATATAACCCCGGTAGGGGCGTCTGCAAATATTGTCGCGATGGGAATAGCAAAAAAGAACGGATATAAGGCAAAGTTCTGGGATTTTGTAAAAGTAGGATTGCCATTCACCCTTGTTTCAGTTTTGGCGTCAACTCTTTTTATTTATATATACTATCATTAGGATTTTACTTCCCGTAAATCCAGTTTCTAAGGACAATCGGGGTAATAATTGTGGTTAGTAGGCTCATTAGAACAAGTGTAACATAAATATCCTGCTTGATTAGGCCTGCATTAAGGCCTATTAGTGCGACAATCATTGCAACTTCTCCTCTTGGGGACATTCCAAATCCGACGACAGCCGCTTCTTTATGGGGCATGCCCTGAAGCTTTGCCGGGATATAGCATCCCACTACTTTTGTTAGAACCGCAACAAGAGTTAATGCAAGCAAAAACCAAATCACGCCAAGCGTTAGCGCCCTAAAGTCAGCAAGTATTCCTAATGAAACAAAGAAAATCGAGGCAAATATTATGTGGAGGTACTCTGCACCTTCCCTGTAATCCTTTCCGTGCCTAATCACGACCCCTTCAAGCGCAACTCCTGCAATAAATGATCCCACAATGGCAGAGAGGCTTATTATTTCGGCAATCATTGCGTACAAGAATGCAATCATCATTGCAAAGATAAAAACAAACTCGGGGAATTTTTTTGCAATCTTGGTCTTATCTATTCTCTCAACAATTTTTGTCAAATACTTGTAGCCAACGTATGAGCCAATTGCAAGAAATGCAACCGCTTTTAGCACTGTTATTCCGGTTGATGAAATGGAAAACTCGCCTGAAACAATCTGCTCTGAAACAGAGAGTGCAAGCAAGCTTAATACGTCGTCAATTACAGCAGCGCCTATGATTGCCTTTGCAGCATCTGACTGCAGTTTTCCCATCTCCCTAAGCACGTTTGCGGTAATTGCTATGCTTGTTGCCGTTAGCGCAGTCCCGACAAAAATAGCACTCGCCGTTGAATAGCCAAAAACCAAAGCAGTATAGTATCCTCCAATCCAGGGGACAATTACTCCGACAAGAGCTATCACGCTGTACCTGAAATTGAAGATTTCCTTTAGCTTGAATTCGAGCCCGACAACAAACAGCAAAATAATTGCGCCCAAATGCGCAATGCTCTCAACAAAATCAGTGTAAGTGATTAATCCTAAAAGGCTCGGGCCGATTATCAGGCCGACAAGGATTTCTCCTATGACGGCAGACTGGTTTATTCTTGCTGCAAGAAGATAGCCTGCAAGCGCAACGAACAAAAGAAGGCTCATCTGGAACTCTATTGTTGCAAAAATTTCCTCTGACATGCATCTTGGGAAAATAGTTGGAATTAAATAATTTGCGACTCTTTTGCAGGATCAGGGTGCTTTAGATACTTGTTTATCTCAATTATTGCCGAGCCCAGCAAAGATATGACCATTATAAACCCGAATTGGGAAATTGTCAGCGGCGACATATCGAGATACTTTCCGACTGCAGGAATAAAAATTGATGTTGCAATGACCGCAAACGAGCTCAGGAACGCCATTACAAGGAACTTGTTTTTGAAGATGCCAATTTTAAAGGAAGGATAAATTGTCGAGCGGCTTGAAAGCGATTGGTACAATTCAAACATTCCAACTGTCATGAATGTGGCTGTCTGCGCCCTTAAAATTGCTTCCGGGTTTTTTCCGCCGCCAAAATAAAACCAGCTGAAAACAGCCAGTGCAGTTATCGTCAGTGCGGCAGGGTAGTAGATAATGAATGGATTAAGGTCCTTGTAGATTGGCTCTTCTGGCTTTCGGGGCTTTCTTGTCATTGCATTTGGCTCGAACGGGTCTGCGCTAAGCGCCAATGCAGGCAATCCATCAGTCACAAGATTAATCAAGAGTACTTGGGTGGCAGTCATTGGCAAGGGAAGCCCGATAATTATCCCGAAAAATATTATCAGAACCTCTGCAATATTTCCGGAAAGCAAAAACGCAACGTACTTTCTTATGTTGTCATAAGTTCCCCTTCCTTCCTCGACCGCATTCACGATAGATGCAAAATTGTCGTCTGTTAAAATCATCGAGCTTGCTTCTTTTGCAACATCTGTTCCTGTAATCCCCATTGCTATTCCAATATCGGCCCTTTTGAGGGCAGGGGCGTCGTTGACGCCATCGCCCGTCATTGCGACAATATGGCCTTTTTTCTTGAGCGCATCAACAATTTTTATCTTGTGCTCCGGGTTTACCCTTGCGAAAATCGATATTTCCTCAACAACTTCTTCCAGATTGGTCATCTCATCAAGCTGCGCTCCAGTTACAGCTTTTCCAGAGAGCCCTATCCCATTGCCAATCGCCCTGGCAGTTATTTCATTATCGCCTGTAATCATTACAACTTTAACACCAGCCCTGCTGCATTTTTCAACTGCTGTCTTTACCTCGTCCCTTGGCGGGTCAATCATCCCCTGAAGCCCTGCAAAGATAAGATTTTTTTCGGGATTTGTATCAACAAGCGTCTTGTACGCAAAAGCAAGGACCCTTAATGCATCATCTCCAAATTCCTTATTTATTTCAAGAATTTCTTTTTTGTCCTCTTCGGTTAATTTTTTTGCTTTTCCGTCGATTTCGATATAATTGCACAATTTCAGGACGACTTCCGGAGCGCCCTTGACATAAGCAACTTTGTTGCCATGATGCCTGTGCATGGTTGTCATCATCTTTCTCTCGCTTGTGAACTCAATTTCGTCAATTCTTGGGAATTCCCTGTCCAAGTCTGATTTTTTGAGACCGGCCTTTTCTGCGCTAACTATCAGGCAGCCTTCGGTTGGATCGCCAATCACTTTCCCTTCCCTTAATTCAGAATTGTTATTGACAGCGCCGATAACCAATATTCTTTCAATCTCTTCTGTTTTTACAGGCTTGTTTTTGAACAAAAACTCGCCTTTCGGATCGTATCCAACTCCGGTAACCTCTATAATTTTCCCGTTGGCAAACATCCTTTTTACTGTCATCTGGTTTGCAGTAAGGGTTCCTGTCTTATCGGTGCAGATGACAGTTGTCGATCCAAGAGTCTCAACGCTTGGAAGCCTTCTTATGAGCGCATTTCTCTTTAGCATTCTTTGTGTTCCGAGGGCAAGGGCGATTGTAACTATCGCAGGCAGCCCCTCGGGAATTGCGGCTACCGCAACAGCAACCGCAAGAATCAGGAGGTCTTTTGAGTTTATGAAAAACCCAACAAAATCAAGGGAAAACAAGCTTTGCCTTGCCGCCTGATTTTCAAAAATCTCGACAGCAAAAATCACAGCTGCTATTATTAGAACAATTCTTCCAAGCTGCTGCCCAAGCTTGTCCATCTTCTTTTGCAAGGGGGTTGGCTCCGGCTTTACATCTTCAATCATCTTTGCGATTTTTCCTATTTCAGTTTGCATCCCTGTGCCTGTAACTATGGCCCTGCACCTTCCGCTGACAACAATTGTTCCTGAGAAAACCATGTTTTTCCGGTCTGCGAGAGCGGACTTTTCCTCGACCTCTCCTGTATTCTTTTTCACAGGCTGGGATTCTCCTGTCAGCGCAGCCTCCTGAGTTTGCAGGTTGACGACTTCAATGAGCCTTGCATCAGCCGGCACTTTGTTTCCTGTCTCAAGAAGTATTATATCCCCTGGAACAAGGTCCTTGGAGTCAACTTCTTTTTTCTGCCCGTCCCTTATTACGGTCGATTTAAGCGAGGCAAGCTTTTTGAGGGCTTCGATTGCGCGCTCTGCCTTGTACTCCTGAATAAATCCAAGAATTGAAATGAAAATTATTATTACAAGAATCACAATTGTATCAATGTACTCTCCAAGAACTGCTGAAATTGCCGTTGCAAAAATCAGAATCCAGACAACGATGCTCTTGAATTGGTTGAGGAAAATTTCGAAAGGAGTAATTTTTTTTCCTTCCTTAATCTCGTTATGGCCATATTTTTGAAGCCTTGTTTTCGCATCCGAATCAGAAATTCCTTTTTCAGACGACTGCAGCTGGCCGAATACATCCTTTACCTTTAGATAATGCATCTACCTTCCTCTTTTTAGATGTAATCCAATCTTTTTTCCTTTCCTGTCGACCTTGTTTCCTTAAGCTTGTTTATAAAGTATTCCAGACAATCCATTCCGCAAAAGCTTGCTTTCTTTTTGAAGTCGTCAGGGCCAAAAATCAGCGTGTAATTGTTTGTTTTGTAGAAATCAAGATCATTCGAGCAGGTTGCGCAGATTTTCTCATGCTCCTTGAGGCGCTTTTTTATCCTCTCTTCTAGCAGCTTTTTCATAGTGATTGCGCCGGAATCCAAATCGCTTTTAAAGCGCATCAGCTCGTTGTAGTCCAAAACATCAAAAACTTCCTCAAATCGCCTGCTCATACGACCACCTTTT
>CAZGTJ010000042.1:0-7515 GCA_964528545.1 uncultured Methanosarcinales archaeon | reverse complement strand
AAATATTTGGAGACTTAAACAGGCAGTTGAACGCCAGAAGAAGGCAGATGAATGCCGATATTCGAGAAGAGATTTTCGAGAGGATTCAGAAAGATAAGCAAAATGAAGAAAATCTAGACGAGTCTTTGATTGAGACACCAGATTTAAATAATAAGGCAGCCTGAGCCATGCTGCTTAGGTTGTCAGCCAGTGAGGCTCCAAACAAAAAAACCTCAAGTGCTGTACAATCTAAGATTTTTTATGTCTTTGAGTTTGTGTATTGCTAACTTTATCTATAACTTCTCCCATTGCCTTTAAGTTTAATTCTTGCAAGAATCTAAGGAAGCTTAAGAAGTTTCCTGCAATGTGCACAAACTCATTATTGTATAACTCGCCCATGAAACCAAAATTCATTATTGTATGGTAGATTTTCCTTTTTGTAATATGGGCGTATTCACCATACAACATTATTTCTATTATTTCTCTATGTGTAAAATTGTGATTATTGTGAGACAAACTTGACGGCTGGTCAAGATATTTGTTAAATTCGTCTCGTGAATCATTAAATTGTTGTTTTAAGTCATTTGATATTGGTAATATGTCATAGCTTTCTTTTATTTTTCTTACAGAAATATTGTCATTATCTTGCATAAAAAGTCTTAATGTTAAAATAAATGCATCAAATTGTTCACCTTTCGGTCCTTTTCGTTCAATAACGAAACCTTCACCCCTTGCCCCTTTCATGGTAAACTTTGATCCAGCAATATCTCTTGCAAAAGATAAACTTTCTAATTTGTCTACTTTTTGATTGAATAAGACTAGTCTTTCAAAAAGCTCTTCTTGAGTGGGGAGTTTCTTTTTCCAAAACAAACTAATTGCTTTCAATTTTTTGTACCATATCTTAAATAATGTTATTACTTTTTTGGGCTTCATCTCACTTTTTACTCCATCCAGAATAATAGTTCAATGGTTTTTCTTAATCTCTTCTAATGCTGGGTCTTCTTTTTCTGACATCTTAAATTGTTCAATTGCCAAAGTCAAATCTGGTGCATCAATTCTGATCACCCTCTTTCTTTCGGGTTCGTAGTATTTCAATAAAGGCGCAATTTCCCTGATTAGAAAATCTATATCTGCAAATGTCAGTTCCTTCCAAAAAGTCTCTTGCAATACCCTCATTATTTGCTCTTGCTTTTCCCTAACAGCTTGTAAATTAGAACTCCAGATATTCTCTATTTTTTCAAGCATGAACTCTTGCTCTTCGTTTATGCTCAAAATGTCATTTTCTTTTACATATCCAAATAAATCAACACAATGCGAAATAAAAGTCTGGGCTTTCCCATCACCAAATTCGCTAAATCTAATCAATGGGGCAATTTCTTTTTTTAAATCTTCAATGTGCTGTTTCAAATCAAATTTTTTAGAAACTACTTTTTTTATTATGCTTATTTTTGGCTTCACAATGAAAGACTTTTGGTCTATCTTGTTTATTGATTCAATGATATGAGCTTCAACTATCTCCTTTTCACCTGTAGTTAGTTTTTTCCTTAAAAGCTCAACTTCTTTGTTGAAAATTTTGACTTTAACATCTTCTGTAACTTTTGATTTATCTGCTTGTGTTAATTGATGTGTTAATACGTTGGAAAAATCTCCAAATTTGAAATCAAATATTCTAAAATCATCTTTTGCAGGAGTTCCATCCTTCAAAGGTAATATCAATTTATTTTTACAAGAATTGAAATTTCGAGTTCCACGTCCAAGCATTTGCCAGAAGCGTATAGGCGAGAAAACAGGAGTAACAAAAACTAAATTCATGATTTCTGGAATGTCAATCCCTGTATCAAGCACCCCAACCGATAAAGCAATTCTCGGACTGGCATCTTTGATAAACCTGTTTACACCATCCATATACCTATCCTTTGAAGAAACTATTACGTCAACCTCATCACCCAATTCAGGATGAAGTAATCCAAATATTTTTGACAATTCTTGTGCATGTTCAACATTTACACAAAAGAAAATAGTCTTGCACGGCTTGTCATCTTCAGATTTATAACATCTATTCATAAATTCCGTAACTATCAGCGCATTGGTTCTTTTATCTGTAAAATATTTTGCAAATCGCTTTCCCGGAACTTGGAAATGGTCAGGGTCTTCATCTTGTTTTATTAACTCGGTTTTAAGATCTTTATCTAAATCTATTCCATTAATACCCAATTCTAAAACTTTTGTAGAAATTATTTGAGCATCGTAAGGCACTAGTACACCGTCCCTACTGGCCTCATCATAGTCATATTTTACTGTATGCTTACCATTAATACAATCAAATAATTCAAATGTGTCCTTTATTTCGGTTTTTGATGGCGTTGCTGTCAATCCAATTTGAATCGCATCGAAGTACTTAAAAAGAAGCCTTTCAGGGTCATAATAAGACCTATGGGCTTCATCAAAGATTATCAAATCAAAGAATCCTGGAGAAAATTTTTGAAGTTTGAATCCACCTTCAGGATTTTTGCTCTTTAAAGTTTGAACTGTAGAAACATAAACTCTTTTATTCATCTCAAAATCCCTAAACTCATTAAGTAAAGTCCTTGGTTCTTCTCTTAAATATGCTTCAAACGCCTGAAAAGCATTTCTACCAAGAGCTATCCTGTCAACCACAAACAAAATATTTTGTATATACCTTGCCTTAATTAGTACTTCAATTAAAGCCATTGCTACTCTTGTCTTTCCAGTGCCTGTGGCCATGTTGATTAAAGCTTTCTTGTTGCCTTTTTCAATATGGTCTAAAACTTGTTTTACGATTTCCACATTCTTAGACCTATCTACTATTTTTGTATTAATCTCAATACCAGACAATCTTTGTCTTTCTTTTGAAAGCCTCATTCTACGGTGTAAATCAGATTGGGAAAATGGGCCAGAAATCTTTCTCATAGGAAGACCTTTTTCCTTGATATGCCAATCTCTCCCATTTGTCAAAAATATTGGCACAACTTCCTCTGTTTGGGATTCTATGTCTTTTTGATAAGTCGTGGCTTGAATACTTCCTTTTTCAGCATCCAAAGAGAATCTTTTAGCCTCTATAATTGCTAAAATCGAACTATCAGAATCCAATAAAACATAATCTATGAATCTCCCTTCTTCTTTTTGATTTTTTGAGGAATGAATTTCGTATTTCCTAGTTTTGAAATTGGATTTTACACAATTGACTTCCCTTTTAATATAGGGTTCTTTCCAACCAGCGTCTTCCAAATACGGATCTATTATTTTCTCTCTTGTTTCTTTCTCTGATAGGTCCATATTTTAGTTATTTTCCTTAGTGAGTATATAAAATTTAGCAAGAAAAAACGTGTTTAGGCACTCTATTCAAAAAAAGGCTTCTCGAAAGGATTATCCTGCCCAGGCGCATCAAATAATCCAACTAATGTTTCGGTCTGGTGCACTCCATCCACGGTTCTTAGGTAATCGATGAATTTGTCAAGCTCCTGCGTGTCTGCCACTCTTATCTTAAGTACGATATCCTTGGTTCCTGTAACCGTTGTCGCATCAAATACAAACGGGTGCTCGATTAATTTTAGGGCAACTTCTCTTTGCTTTAGTTTTGCTTTCTTTAGATATGCATAATCAACGCTGATTAGGATGTAGGCCACTGACTTTTTGCCAAGCATAGACCAGTTTGGGATAATTGTAAACTTAGAAATATAGCCCTCCTTGATTAGGTTATTGAGCCTTCTGTGAACCGTTGCAGGGCTTGTCTTAATCCTCTTTGCAATCTCTCTTGTGGTTAGCCTCGAATCGCTTCTTAGCTCCCTAAGGATTGCAATGTCCTCTTCATGAAGCATAAATACCCTGATTTGCTATTCTATTTAATGTTTTCGAATTGTCCCAAAATTCTGAGACTTATGGCAAATCTGTCTCAAGCCAATTTCTAAACAATTGTCTCATTTTAAAAGCAGCGTACTTCAAAAATGAAACAAATCACTCTTTTTTGTGAGACGCAAGTTTTAAATATTGAAAAATCAATTTAGTATATTGGTAGGTTGGGGGTGTAACTGCTTGCAGACGAGCAAGGCAATGTTGGCGTGTGCCATAACTACCCAATTCTGCCTAAAAAACAAGTGTTTCAAAGGCAAATAAGCCTTAAAAAAGCAGGTGTTTCAAAATGTCAAAGGCATTTTCAATAAACATTAGGGTAACCAAGCAGCAAAAAGAAGTAATTGAGAAAAACGCACAAGCAAATGGCTACAACAACTTGTCAGACTACATTCGCGCAAGAGGATTGTGCTTTCTGGCATGCGAAGAAAAACTTACGCAGATTTACAAGAAGATATTTACTGATAGTAACTGCAACTTAAAAATCACTGGGGCAGACAGAAAATTAGCAGAGTTCATATAAACTAAATTTGAGATGAAAAAGAGGGAATTCTCTTAGCTAAACCTATTTCTAACGTTTTTGACGACGAAGAAATGTAATGCAGTTGTATTTACAACATTTATAAACAAGCTCCATTTTTGTTTTTATTAAATTGGGGTGGTCAAAATCAAAGAAAAAATTAGAATTGAAGCTCTAAACCTTGATGATTTAATGGAAGAATTCAAGGACAAGTAAAATGGCAGAACAAATAGTAATACTGATTGAAAGAAAAAGCAAGAAGCACTTTAATAGGTTTATCGAGCTCTTTAGAACACGATCGGAGATTTCCCTTAAGGAGCTGCGATCCAAAATCCCAAAATACTCTTTCTATTATCTGATTTTAAAGCGGATTCATGCTGTCAATAACGCAATCAAGAATATAGATCCAAATATTGAGCCTTTCATAGCTCCGACTTTAAATGAGAGCAACGGCAAGATTATTCAGGCATACAAGAGAAACTGCGAAATTGAGATTATGGATGACCAGAACTTCTATTACTTAAGAGTCAAATGCAATGGTGATAAGCATGCTTAGGGTCAAATACAGGATTGAAGGGGAAAAGCCTGACTTGCTCAAGATATTGTCCAAAATTGACAATGAGGATTTTAGCGTGTATGAGGATGGCCAAATATTGTACCTTACTGTGCTCTTGCCGGATAACAAAGACATGGTGGAGCTTCTTAGGAGGCTTAAGCCAAAGAAATGCAGGCAGTCAACGCAAGTTTCCATAGTAAACAAGCAGATTGTGCCAGGAAAGGAGACTTATGGGCAAAAGTTTGAGTTCAACCAGTTGGGCTATAAAACCAAAGTGCAGCGAAGAGGCTACTCATTCTTTGTTGCGCTAAACAAGCTCATTGCGCTCGGAAACAACATAAACAAGGGCAAGGAGCTTTATGCATATGTCGGAAGGGATACGCTTGGAAGAAGCATGCTCGTGGTCTATCTTGATGGCTTTCCAAGAAACAATGGGCAAAGCCCTGAATCAGCAGAAGGCACCCCTTTCATTGAAGAATAACTTTAATTCTATTTTCAATAAGCTAATGCATGGCTAACCCATAGCTAACGAATGCCAAACAATCTCAAAAATGAGATATTTCTGATATAACAAATTGAGCTAACGCTACCAAAAGTTTTAAATATAAGCAAATCAAAAAAGATTAAATCAATATCAAGGGGAGAAAAAGAACCCGTTGGCTGATAATAAGATCTCAAGGGCCACGAAATTTAGAGGAAGTAGCCTTTATTTCACCCTGACAGTCTCCAAATTTCTTGGCGCAACTGTCTCTATCCTGAACTGCTTGTGCACAGAACTTGCCAAGTCAAGACACCTTGAATTCTCGCCGTGATTCACAATTACTTTTTTCGGCCTCGGCTCGCATTTTGCAACGAAGTTCATAAGCTGGTTTCTGGACGAATGGCCTGAGAAGCCTTCAACAGTATAAATCCTCATCTTTATCTGGAGCATTTCCTGCTTTCCCCCGTCAGAGAAAGTAAATTCCCTTTCTCCCTGCTGTATCCTCTTGCCCATTGAGCCCTCGCCTTGGTAATTCACAAAGCCCATTGCATTCTTTGGGTTATCACACAAATGCTTTAGATACTCGACTGAAGGCCCGCCGGTTAACATGCCGGATGTTGCCAAAATTACACAAGGGCCCGTGTTTTCAACCACATCCATCCTTTCTTTTTGAGAGCCAACCCTCTTGAATATCTCGTGCAAAAATGGATTTTGGTCCTTGTGGAAAATTAGCTTTCTGATGTTGTTGTTCAGGTATTCGGGGTAGGCTGTGTGTATAGCAGTAACGTCCCAAACCATTCCATCAATGTAAACGGGGATAGGCGCCATCTTCCCTTCCCTAACCATCTGCTCGATTGCAAGCATGACTTCCTGCGCCCTGCCAACTCCTAAAGTCGGAATCAAAACTTTCCCTCCCTTTTCGGTCGTATCCTTTATAATTGTCATCAATTCTTCATCAGTCTCATGGCGGTGAGGCATTATGTTTTCCTTTCCTCCATAAGTTGCTTCAAGCATCAAAGTCTCAAGCCTTGGAAACTGCGTTACAGCAGGCTCAAGCAAAAGCGTTCTTCCATATTTTTGGTCTGCGCTGTAAAGAATGTTGTGCAAGCCATTTCCAATGTGCAGATGAACCATCGAGCTGCCCAAAATGTGGCCTGCATTGTACATTGTAACTCTTACGTCAGGAGTGATGTCAGAAACTTCATCGTATTCAAGCGTGATTGTGTGCTTGACCATCTCCTTGATTTCTTCCGACGTGAAAATCGGATCAGTGCCGTCGGCTCTCTGGATTTTTATATAGTCCAAAAGAAGCAGTGCAGAAACATCCCTTGTCGGCTCCGTGCAATAAACAGGTCCCCTATAGCCGTACTTGAACAAATAAGGTATAAATCCGCAGTGGTCAATGTGCGCATGGCTTAAAATTACCGCATCCAGGTCATTGATGTTGAATTCAGGGGCGTCAAGATAGGGATATGGCTTTTCATTCGATGCAACATTTATTCCACAGTCCAGCAGAACTCTTGATTCGGGCGTTTGCAAAAATATGCAGCTTCTCCCGACCTGCCTTCCGCTTCCCAGGTAAGTCATTCGGACCCATTCGTTTCTTTTTTCTCTTTTCCATCCGTCATAGACCCTGTGGCCCACTTTGTCGAGGAACTTTCTTCTGTAATCGGAATTTTGATACAAAACTGCCCTAATGTTTTCAATTAGCTTTGACCTTATTGCAGGCTTTCTTCTGATCAGCGGCACCCATAAAGTTTGTGTCCTGATGTCCCTTAGAATTGCGCCCTGCTTCCCTATTGCAAGCCCCGGCTTGTCCGCCTCGATTATGACACGGCTTCTTTGCGCATCAAATATGGCCTGCTCAACGCCGGCTTCCTCCGGAATTAACGAGCGTATTATCTTTTCAGCCTCCTCCATATTCATTGTAACGCTGGGGTCAGGCCTTAGTTCGACCCTTTTCTTTATATCGTCAACTATCCTCTTGATAATTCCATTATTGTTAAGGAAGAATTCCTTGTCTTTTGTGTAAAGCACAATATTAGCTCCTTCAAAATTAACATCGCTAATCTTCGACTCCGGAAGGTTCTTCATTATTTCCTTTGTTAT